>CAZIXS010000011.1:0-698 GCA_964543335.1 uncultured Phycisphaeraceae bacterium
CGACCTCGTCGTCGGAGCAGTCCAGGCTGGTGTTGGCCCGGAGCATCTCGAGGGTGATCTGGGTCTTGCCCGCGACCACCAGCGGGCGGAACCCCAGCGAGTGCGCGGCGATGGGTGTGATGGCGATGGCCTCGACCGAAGGCGAGATGATCGGCCCGCCCGCGGAGACGCTGTACGCCGTGGAACCGGTCGGCGTGGAGATGATCACCCCGTCGCCCTTCAGGAGCGGCCCGGAGACGCCGTCGAGGGTGAGGTGCATCTCGATCATGCGGAACGGCGGCCCGGCGGTGAGGGCGCAGTCGTTGAGGGCCACGCCTCTGAAGCGGGCAGTAGAACTGCCGGGCGAATGGACCGACACGCCGAGCATCAGCCGGTTGCGGCACTCCAGCGAGTCGCCGCTGAGCAGGTACTCGGCCTGCGCCCGCAGGCTCTCGAGGTCGTACTCCGCCAGAAAGCCCAGATGCCCGAAGTTCACACCGACCATCGGCAGGCCGAGGTGGACGGTGCGCCGGGCCTGCGAGAGCAGCGTGCCGTCGCCGCCGAGGACCATGATGAGCCCAGCGCCCTTCGCATCATCGATCGGTGAATCGTCCTCGGTATCGAGTTCGGCGACGATGGAGGAGTGCGCGCCCAGGATCGAACGGACTTCCTCGAGCGCCTCCAGCACATTCGGCTTCGAGCGGTTGACGAGCAGGAGG
>CAZIXS010000011.1:708-44252 GCA_964543335.1 uncultured Phycisphaeraceae bacterium
ACCCGTGGTTCGACGGAGCGGGCTTCGACCTGGTGGTCGGCACCGCCGCTGTGACGAGAGGCCAGGACTTCACGCACGCGAGCCGCGATGGACCCGGCATCCAGCCCGGCTTCCTCGAGCTGCTGCTTGCGGCTGTTCTGGTAGATCCAGCCGTCGGGCAGAGCCATGCGAGTGACGAGGCGGCTGTCGAGACCGAGCCGGTTGCAGGCCTCGAGCACCTGCGTCCCGAAGCCGCCCTTGATCGAGTGGTCCTCGATCGTGACGACGGGCGTACCAGCGCTGAGCAGTTCGATGAGGAGTTGCTCATCGACGGGCTTGGCGAAGCGGGCGTCATAGACGCTGGCGCGGATCTCGGGTTTGAGTTTCTCGGCGGCGTCGGCGGCGTTGAGGGCCATCACGCCGTAGCCCAGCAGGGCGATATCCGGCTTCTCGCATGTGATCAGCGGGCGGGCCTTGCCGAGTTCGAACGCGGGGCAGTCCGGTGATACGAATCGGTCGGAGACCGAATCGCGCGGGTAGCGGACGCAGGTGAGACTGGTGTCCCAGTCGGCCATGAAGTCGAGCGCGAGGTTCAGCGACTGCTCGTCCATGGCGGCCATCAGGACCGAGTCGGGCAGCGTCGCGAGGATCGAGACATCGCAGAAGCCATGGTGCACCGCGCCGTCGCCACCGACCAGCCCGGCCCGGTCGAGGCACAGGCGGACGGGCAGGCCCTGCAGCGAGACCTCCTGGAAGGCCTGGTCGAACGCCCGTTGCAGGAAGGTGGAGTACACCGCGAAGAAGGGCTTGAGCCCGGTCTTGGCCATGCCGGCCATCATGTCCATCGCGTGGGATTCGCAGATGCCGACATCAAAGGTGCGTTCGGGGTGCTGCTCGGCGACCTTGTCGAGACCGGTGCCGCCGGGCATCGCCGCGGTGCAGGAGACCACTTTGTCATCCGCGTCCATGACGCGGTTCATGGCATCCGCGAACGCCGCGGTGAACGAGCGGCCCTTCGAGACGATCTCCACGCGGCAGGACTTGGGGTCGTAGGTGTGCGCCGCCGGCGAGTGGAAGGTCGTCGCATCCTTCTCGGCGTATTCCAGGCCCTTGCCCTTGATGGTTTTGACATGCAGCACCATCGGACGATCGAAGTCGCGGATCTCCGACATGAAATCGACCATGGAGGGGATGTCGTGTCCGTCGATCGGTCCCACGGTGAGCAGACCGAAGTTCTCGAACCACGAATGCTCGGCGACGCCGGCTTTCATGGCCTCGGTCATGCGGTGATAGGCCTCGGCGACGCGTGAGCCGCCGGGCATATGGCGCAGGACGCGCTTGGCCCGACGCTTCATGCCGCCGTAGAACGGATTGATGCGCATGCGGTCGAAGTAGGCGGCCATCGCGCCTTGGGGCTTGCTGATCGACATGCCGTTGTCGTTGAGAACGATCAGGAACTGGCGCCCCAGCGTGCCCGCATTGTTCAGCCCTTCCATCGCGACACCGTTCACGATCGAAGCGTCGCCGATGAGCGAAACAACGCGCCGTCCGTCGGGATTGCGCTGCGGATCGAAGGCCTCGCCGTTGAGCGAGTCGCCCCGGGCCATGCCGACGGCGGTCGAGATGGCGGTCCCGGCGTGCCCGACGCTGAAGAGGTCGTAGGACGATTCCTTCGGCTCAGGGAATCCGGCCATGCCCTCACGGGTTCGCAGACCGGAGATCATGGAGTGACGACCGGTCAGCAGCTTGTGGGGATAGCACTGGTGACCGACATCAAACAACAGGCGATCGTGGCCGAAGTCGAAGACATAGTGCAGAGCGATCGTGAGTTCGACCACGCCCAGGTTCGGAGCCAAGTGGCCTCCGGACTGGGTGACCTTGCCGATGATCGTGTCGCGGATCTCCTGCGCGAGAGTGGGAAGCTGGTCGATCTTCAGTGCTTTGAGATCGGCGGGAGAAGCGATGGTCGGCAGGATGGTCAAGTGTGCTTCTCCCCGAGGCGTGTGGCGTTGGTCGAAGGGACCACAGTTTTCAAACTTCCTTGAAACATTCTAGCCGCGGCGGAGCCGTCCGTCGCCCCGCATGGCCCGGAGACTATCTGGTCCGAACCGCCAGTGCATCGCAGATTTCCCGGAGCGGTGTAGCCTGTGGCCCGAGTTGATCCATCGCGGTGTTGGCCTGCTCCTGCAAACGACGAACCTCAGCCCGCGCGGGTTCGATTCCGAGCACCCACGGGTAGGTCAGTTTGCCTGCCTCGCGATCCTTGCCGGTCGCCTTGCCGACATGCTCGGGAGACTGCTCCTCGTCCAGCAGGTCATCCACGATCTGGAACATCAGCCCGATGGCCTCGGCGTATGCCGTGATCGCCTCCAGTTCGGTCGAGTCATCGTCGGCCCCGGCGCAGATCGCTCCGATGCGGCAGGAGGCCCGGATCAGTGCCCCTGTCTTGCCATGATGGACACGCTTCAGCCGCTCAAGAGGCGAGGCGAGGTCCCATGCCGATTCGCCGTCCGCTCCGAGCGTGTCCAGGACCTGCCCGGCGATCATGTCCGTGCAGGCGGTCGAGAGTTCTCGGACGACCCGATGCGGCTCCGTGGACCGTTGGGCGAGTTCGAAAGCCAGGCTCATGAGCGCGTCTCCCGCGAGCAAAGCCATCGGTTCGCCGAAGGCGATGTGTGCCGTCGGACGCCCTCGTCGGAGTTCATCGTTGTCCAAGGCGGGCAGATCATCGTGGACAAGGCTGAAGGCGTGGATCATCTCCACCGCGCCGGCTCCGGGCATGGCCGTCTGGTCCTGCCCGCCCAGCGAGCGGGAGCAGGCAATGGTCAGGTGCGGGCGTGTCCGCTTGCCCGAGCCGAGCAGCGCGTAGCGAACCGCCTGATCGAGATTTGCTGGCAACCGGCGCTCGTCGAGGAAGCTGATCAGGGCGCCGTCCACGAGGGTGCGAACCTCATCGGCGCTGGGGGCGGGTTGTGCGTGCATGCTCGTCATGGTCTGGAATCGTGGTGGCTGAAATCCGCGGATTGGTCCTGGTTTGGAGAGAGGATATGAACGCTTTCGAGCAATCACAACGCTTGGGTGCAGCGCCAAGGGCGTAAGGGGTATGATCCCGGCGTGTCCGACGCTTTCGAACAGATGATCAGCATCTTCCAGCGTGGCGGCTGGGTCATGTGGCCGCTGCTGCTGCTCAGCGTCGTCTCGGTTGCCATTTCCCTGGAGAGGGCGGCGTTCTGGCTGCGTCTGCACCGAGGTGGATACCGAGCCCGACTCCAGCGTATCGCCGATCTGCTTCGCACCGGGGATCAGTCTGCCGCGAACGCCGCGGCTGCTCAGGACCGCACGCTTTATGGTTCGGTGGCGAGCGAGCTGGCCGATCTGCGCTGGGTGGCCGATGCCGCAACCGTCGAGTTTACCGAGCGATTCCGCCCGGACTTCGAACGCTTCAACGCCGTTCTGGCCACGATCGTGACCGCATCGCCGCTGCTGGGCATCCTCGGGACGGTGCTGGGCATCATCCGATCGTTTGAACTGCTGGGATCGGGCGAAGCGATCGGAGATATCTCGGGGGTCGCTGCGGGCATCGCCGAGGCGCTCATCACCACCGCCTTCGGGCTGATGGTCGCGCTCGTTTCGCTTTTTCCGTGGATGGTCTTCCGGGCCCAGGCCGACCGCTGCATCGGCCAAATCGAGCGACTGGTCGCTGCGGCGATCACGGGTCACGCGATCGAGTCGACGAGCGAGTCAAAGGGTAGGTCGTCGGCCACCAAGCCCGAGTCGAAGTCCTGATCGGATTGTTTCCTGAAAACCGTCGTCAGTTCGCCGCGGCTGCAGTCTCAACCTGGTGCAGCAGGTCGTAAATTTCCTGCGGCTTTTCGGCGTGGTACATCTTCTCGCGGAACTCTTCAGAGTACATCAGCCGGCTGATCCGCGCGAGCGCCTGGATGTGGTCGCTGGTGCGATCAAGCGGACTGGCGAGCAGCACGACCAGTTTGACCGGCTTGCCGTCGATGGACGCGAAGTCGATCGGCTGCGCGGGCTTGCCGATGGCCATGGTCAGGTCGCTGACGCCTTCACACTTGCCGTGCGGGATCGCCAGCGCATGCCCGATTCCGGTGGTGCGCGTGGATTCGCGTGTCCACACCGCTTCCTTCAGAAGGTCCGGGCTGGTCACCTTTCCCGACTGGGCGAGCAGATCGACGAGTTCGTTGATCACGCCGCGCTTGTCGGTGGCCTTGAGGGGCACCGCGATGCAGTCCGGCGACAGAATGTCCAACAGATTCATGGGCTCTCTCGGAAGCTGAGATTCACTCGAATTGGCCGGGCGGAACGCTGTCCAACCCCATCATCATAGCCGGGCATCGCGATGCACGCATCCCGGCCCTTTTCAGCGAAGCAGGACGGCGTACGAGCCATCCGAATATTCCGTGGCGGGGCGACCCGGGCCGCCTGAAGGGACCCGCCGATGCTCGCGTTCCACATCGAACGAGTGCCATTTGGTTACCCACTTGGCGATCTCCTCGTTTTCCCGCGGATCGAGGCTGCAGGTGGAGTACAGCAGTGCGCCACCGGGTTTGCCCTGACCGCGAGGGCGGAGCAGCGGGATCGCGTCGGCGATGATCTGGCGTTGCAGCCCCGTGAGTTCGGCGGTGCGGTCTTCTGAGGTGCGATACTTGGCTTCGACTCGCCGGGAAAGCACGCCGGTGTTGGAGCACGGCACATCCAGAAGTACGAGGTCTGCGGTTCCCTGGTGCTGCGCGAGTTCCACATACGGAACCACCCGAACATTCGGAACGCCTTCCATGGACCGCTTGAGGCTCTCGTACCGGGGGCGGTCAATATCCGAGGCGATGATCGTCGCGTTCGGGAACGCCGCGGCGAGCTGGCGGGTTTTGGTGCCAAGACCCGCGCAGGCGTCGATGACGATCTCCGGGTTCAGATCGAGCACGGATTGCACCGCGAGCGAGGATGCCGGGTCCTGCACCCAGATGTCCTTGCGGCAGCGCAGCAGTTCAGTCAGTTCTGCACGCGATCCCGTGAACACATGATGCCCAGGAGCGTCGTGGATCTGGCAGGTCTCGGGCAGCGGGTCCGACGCAGCCGAGGTGTTCAGGATGGTGGGAGGGGTGATCAGCCCGTGCACCGCGAGCGGTCGGGCTTCGCGCAGCGATGTGGCCTTCACCCATTCACGCAACAGCGCGCTCGGGGTGCTGGTGACGATCGCCAGCCGATCGTGTGGGTCTGTCGGCAGCAGCTCATCGACGAGCACGAGTGCCGTGCCATCACCCATGGGCAGCTCATCCCGTCCGTTCGACCAGGTCGAGCGGAACAGACGCCCGTTGGAGTCGCTCTCGAAGGTTTCCTTCGGGGCCGCGTGCGGCTCGATCTTGCGGCCCTCGTCGTCGAACAGCGCATCGGGGTTGGTTGGCTTCGGCGCTTCGGGCTCGGCCTGGCGCAGGTCGCCGATCAGCTTGCGGAGCACGGCGTTCACCATGCCGCCCGCGGCGCGTCCGGCGTTGTACTTGGTCCACTCCACAGTCTCGTTGACCGCGGCGAACGCGGGCACACTCCGCATGAACAGGATCTGGGCCGCTCCGCAGAGCAGCGCCGCGCGTGCCTCATCCGGCGTGTGGTACCAATCGCGCGACAGGTGTCGTTCGATGCACCACTTCAGGGTGTTCCAGCGACGGATCACGATGTCATACAGGGCGTGCGCGAAGGCGGCGTCACGCTCGCTGAGCCCTTCCTCACCGGGAGTGGAGATCGCCAGGTCGGGGAACTTGGAGACCTGCTTGGTGACGAGAGTCAGCACCCGCTCGCGGGCCGGGCTGCAGTTGCCGGGGCGAACCCGAACGCGATCACCGCTATCGCGGGAGCGTCGGCTGTCGCGCGAGCGTGCGGCACGCTCGCCTGGGGTGCCAACGGGCTTGGAACTCCTTGGCTTGCCTCTGCGGGGGCCGGGGCGATGGTCAGGACCGGAAGCGTCGGTGGGGCGTGGCATGGTGTGTGTCCAAGGTGCGTGGAATCGAAAGGAAACGGAACACAGGGTGGCCGATCAGGCCAAGGCGGATTGTGTGTTGCCGGGGGAGTCGAAGTCCCGATGAGGAGAGGAAGGAGTGCCGGATGCCAGCAGCGATCCAACTACAGGAATCGGAGACGCCGAGCGGATGGAGATTCCTCGGCGAGGTGGAGAGCGGTGAGGATCGGCACGGGATCGAGATGGTGGTGTCTTGGGCGGATTACGAATACTGGGGAAGGGGGCTGGTACGTCCCATCGATGTCGCGCGGTCGCTGCTCCGTGTGGCGATCCGCTCGGGCGCGATGTCGGAGTTGCCCCGTAAGTTCGACGCTGCCCGACTGCGCCGGACGATTGAGGGATTCGATCAGCAGGTCAAAGCCGAACTCGGGTTTGAGGAACTCGGCGAATAGCTGCGACCTTACCCGGCGTCATCCTGGTTCACATCCAACCGTTCGAAACCGAGACGAGCCGCGAGCGAGTCGAACGAGAACGGCGCGACCGTCGACAGGCTCTGGGCCTCGCGCACGACCCGCTGGCGGAGCACGGTGGCGCCCTCGCGGATGCGGTCGTTGGTGACCGGACGGAACGATTCGATGCTTGCCAGCCCGAGTGACAGATTGCTCGGCATCAGCACGCCAACGGTGCGGGCATCCATCGGCTGGTCTTCGATCGGTTGCATCGGGTTAAGCTGACGGGCTTTACTGATGACGCCTTCGGGGAACGCGGAAGTGCTGAGCTCGAAAAGTTCCGTGCCGGAGGCCAACTGGACCGTTTCCAGGCCGATGACCGCGTTGAGGTATTGGGAGGAATCGGGACTGCCGGCGAACTGCATCGTGTTGAACCAGTTGATGCCGCCGTCGGCGAACGCCTCGCGGAACATATCCGCACGCTGCGAGAGTTCTTCGTAGCCGCGGAGGGTCGCGAGGTCCTCACGCACCCGCTCTTCCACTTCGGCCAGCGACTCCGCGGGGCCTTCCTGTCGTGTTTCGAGGATGCGGACGAACAGCAGATCGTTCACGCCGCCAACCGATGAGATCACCAGCGGGCCGAACAGCAGTCCCTGTTGGATGTCGAGCCGCTCATCGGCGCTGAATTCCTTCGCGCCGAGCAGAACGCGGGCGAGCCGGATCCGCTCGTTCGTGGTGACCACGAATTCAGCGCCGCGAAGATCGGTTTCCTCGATCTCTGCCGCACCGCGGAAGGATTCGTCCGCCGGAATGATGGTCACCAGAGCTTCGGCGGCTTCGCCTTCCAGCCCCGCGGAATCGCGAGCGATCGCCGCGTAGGACTCGAGTGTCGGGCCGACATAATCCTCGGGCACGACGCGGTAGCGAGCGGCCGACCGATCCGCAGGAAGAGCCTGCTCGGCGCGGGTGATCTCTCGACCGAGGTCCGCAGCGATCTTGTCCATGCGCTGCTTGACCAGCGAGTTGAGGTAATCCGCGCGGACCCGATCGCGTGCTTCTTCGAAGGTACGCGTGCCGTAGTTGCCTTGGTTGCGCCGGAAGTATTCGAGTTCGTCCGCCGGTTCGGCTTGGAGTGTCTGGCGGATCGCGTCGGCGTTGATGCGCAGCATCTCGTACTTCACGCCATCGGGCTGCAGGTAACCGAACCCGAATTCGCCCTCTCCCGGATTGATGTCGCGATAGGCCTCGAAGTGTGCCTGAACCGCCGTTGCATCCAAAGTCGACGGGTTGGGGCGGAAGGCGCTGGCAGGGATGATGCCGATGTTCGCGGTGACGCGATCGTACATGTCCGCTCCGGCGAGCTGGATTTCCGGGATCGAGTCACCCGCGAGCGAGTTGTAGGAATCGAGCAGACGCTCGATGCCGCGCAGTTTCGCGATGGCGCGGTAGTAGAAAATCTCCGGAGTCCCGGTGCTGGCGGTCTGGAGCCGGGTCTGGAAAGCCGCCAGGGCTTGGCTGGTCTGTCGCTCGACGAGTGACTGGAACTGATCGGGGTCCTGATAGAACCAAGGATTCCGCTGCGCTTCCTGGATTGCAAAGCTCAGGCCGACATACTCAGCGAAGAAATTCACACCAAGGGCGCCGTCGGTGGGGCCGCCGATCAGGCCGTATTTCTCCGCCTCGTGCACCAGCATCATCCAGTGGTCCACATCCTGGATCTGCAGAACCATCACGGCTTCGCCGAGGATCTGGTTGACGCGCTGCCAATCGTCGCGGGCTTCGGAAAGATCCTCGTAACTGATCACCTGACCATCGATCCGCGCATACGGGATGTTGCTGGGGTTCTGGCCAAGCTGCTGGATCGCCTGAGGGACCAGGAAGACGACCATGAGCAGCGAACCGCCGACGACGAGGATCAGCGTGTTGTACTTGCGGAGAAACTTCAGCATCGTGCGTACGCCTGTCTGAGCGGGATCGCGGACAACGCGGGATCAGGAACGAAAGCACCGGGCCCGCCGTGTCCAGCGGGCCCGGTCGCGTTGAGTTGTCGGGATTAGCGGTAGAACTCGACGATCAGGTTCGTGTTCACATCGAACGGCACCTGGTCGGAAGTGGGCATCGAGGTCGGGCGGATCTGCAACTCCGAGGGGTTGAAGTCCAGCCACTCGGGCACGATGTGGCCGACGATCGATTCCATGTTGTCGCGGATGACCGCGTGGATCCGGGGCTTGAAGGTGATGACATCGCCGACGCTGATCTTGAAGCTCGGACGGTCAACCTTGCGTCCGTTCACGAGCACATGTCCGTGCACAACCATCTGGCGGGCTGCCCAGATCGTGCGGACCACGCCCGCGCGACGCACGACGTTGTCCAGACGCAGTTCCAGCAGCTGCAGCAGCACTTCACCGGAGTTGCCTTTGAGGCGCTTGGCCTCATCCATGTACCGGCGGAACTGCTTCTCGAGGATGTTGTAGTGGTACCGCAGCTTCTGCTTCTCGTTGAGACGCAGGCCGTAGTCACGCAGACGACGACCGCGGTAGCCGTGGATGCCGTTGGGGTTGAGCTGACGCTTGGCGGTGTGCTTCGGGATGTCCGCGATGGGAGCGCCGACGCGACGAGACAGTTTGACCTTGGGGCCGAGGTAACGGGCCATAGCAATACTCCGTCTCCCGGGGGTACGCGTGCCCTCGGGGTGCAACTGTGAAGCGATCCGTGCTGAACTCGACGCCGACGATGGCGAGGGGGTCAGTCAACCGGTGGCCGCGGCTGCGGTCGGTTCCCGCTGGGCTCCGGACGGAGCGTGCGTGGGGTCGGATCCGGTCTGGTTGAACGGGGCATTACACCGACAATCCGGGATATTGTCAATCCAAGCGGGCTCTCCACCCCGCTCAGCGTGGGCTTCTGCGTATGCCCTCGCCCCTCGCTACGATACTCCCTTCCTCCCCTCGCCCCCGCGCTCCGCACTTCTCGATCGGACCCCACCGAATGGCAGGCGACCGTACCGCTGCGTGTCTCTCCCTCCCAATCCTCAACCGCAACGCCGGTGTGCTTACCCCCGGCAAGCGGTTCTCCGGCTCTGAGTTGGCCCATGCGAACGAAAAATGCGGCATTTTCGGGGTCTGGGGGGCATTGAACCCCGCCCGCCTCACCTACTTCGGGCTCTTCAGTCTCCAGCATCGGGGCCAGGAATCCGCCGGCATCGTGACGACCAACGGCAAGCGAATCATGCGTAAAGCCGGCATGGGCCTTGTCGCCAATGTCTTCACACCGGCGAATCTCAAGGAACTCGACGAGTTCGCCTCCGACCGGCTGGATATCTCCGGGGAACCGGGCGGCGGCATCGGCCACAACCGCTATTCCACCACCGGGGCCTCTGCCGATGCGAATACCCAGCCCTTCACGGGGCATTACCGGGGCGGCCCCGTCGCCATCGCCCACAACGGCAATGTGACCAACGCCATCCGCATCCGCAAAGATCTCGAAAATGCCGGGCACGCCTTCCATGGCTCCAGCGACACCGAGGTCATGTTCCAACTCATCGCGGCCATGAGTTCCCACGAGGGCACCGCGGACCCACTGGCCGATGCGCTCGCGCAGTTTGAAGGCGCCTTCAGCATCCTGCTGCTCAGCAAGGACCGCATCGAGGCGGCCCGCGATCCGTGGGGCTGGCGCCCGCTGGTGATCGGGCAACTGCCCGAAGACGAGCGGGGGCGCCGGGCCTACATCATGGCCAGCGAAACGATCGCTCTGGATGTCATTGGGGCGGAGTTCATCCGCGAGGTGGAGCCGGGCGAGATCGTCACCATCGACGACCACGGCCTGAGCTCTCGCCGGTTCGCCGAGCCGGTGGCGCGCCGGGCGCACTGCGTGTTCGAGCATGTCTATTTCGCCAGCCCGGCGAGCAATGTCTTCGGCAACACCGTGCAGCGCGTGCGCGAGCGGCTGGGCGAGCGTCTGGCCGAAGAGGCGCCCGTCGAGGCCGATGCGGTGCTGCCGATGCCCGACTCCGGGCGCTCCGCGGCGACGGGCTTTGCCCGCAGATCCGGCCTGCCGTATCGCGAGGGGATCATCCCAAACCGCTATGTCGGTCGCACCTTCATCAAGCCAACCACCGCCGAGCGCGTCGACGCGGTGCGCCTGAAACTCAATGTGATCTCCGAAGTGGTCAAGGACCAGCGCATCGTGATCGTCGATGACTCGATCGTGCGCGGCACGACCACCAAGGCCAAGATGGACCAGCTGCGGGCCGCGGGCGCGAAGGAGATCCACCTGCGGATTTCCTGCCCGCCGATCACGCACCCGTGCTACTTCGGCGTGGACTTCGCCTCGCGGGACCAGCTCATCGCCGCGCAGCACGATGTGGAAGAGATCCGCACCATGCTCGGTGTGGACAGCCTGCACTACCTCACGCTCGAAGGCTTGCTCGATGTGGCACGCTCCGACAGCGTCGAACCCGAGCACTTCTGCACCGCGTGCTACAGCGGCGACTACCGCATCAGCGTCGATCCGAACCACTCGAAAGAGATTCTGGAAGCGAACTGCTGAGGGTCAGGTGCTCAGGTCAGAGATCGCGCCCGCGGATGCCGTGCGGTGTGTTCGACAGCGGCAACGTATCCGGGAGTCGGTCGAAATATTCAGCCGAATGAGCGGGTGGACGGAAGTAGACGCTGAGCGGCGGCGTGGCATCGTGGGCATCAACCCGTTTCACATGGCCATCGGCAAAGGCGGTGTGGCACTCCCAACTGCCCTCGGGGTCCTCCGCGCCGATGGGCAGACGGTCGCCGTGGAAGTCGGCCCGCTCGAACATCACCGCTTTCATGGACGGCTGGCTCACATCGCTGAGGCGGTTGGCCCGGCGCCACTCATCGGGTTCGAGCCTCCGCTCGGGGTGCTCGGGGTCCCAGAGTTCGGGCGCGGTGTACATCGCAGCGCTGTAGACATAACTGTACGCGCCCCCGCCGTGGGGGTTAATCGAGAGCCGCTCACTGTGGTCGCGCCAGAGCAGAGGGTGTGTGACATGGTCGGCGGTCTGTTCTCGATGGTCGAACCCGTGCGGGGCAATCGCGAGGACCCAGAGCATGGACTGGGCGAGTGCACGGCTCTCGTACCACTCGGTCTGGCCGTCTCCGACGCGGACCGCTTCCACGCCGGGTCTGAGGAAATGGGCCCAAGTGCCATCCTCCGCACCGGCCCAGACAAAGTGGCTGTGCATGAGGTCGCGAAGTTGAGCCGTCGTGCGCAAGCGCAGTGCCTCGTTGTGTGCACCGGACAGGGCAGGGAGCGAGATCGCCGTCAGCACGCTCACGATGCTGACCACGACCAGCAGTTCAATGAGCGTAAAACCAGCGGATTGACGGCGTCGGCGGATCACAGGAATGCAGGGAAATTGTCGCCGCCCATTTGCCACAGCGTGTAGGGCTGCCATGTGTCGGACTCCTCGTCGTAGAACCACACGGATTGAACCAAGCCGTGGTTGAAGGTGTGGGTTTGCACGACCATGGTCAGGTACGCGCACTGAGCACCTGCCCGGTTCCGGACGATGCGAGCCAGTTCCGTCTTGGGGTAGGTGATCTGGTGCGTACCGACCGATGCGCCGCGCATCAGGCGATAGTACGTGTCATCGTCCATCAATGCTTCAGGTTTAGTGAAAAGCTCGTTCATGTTCCTCGCGGTGTATGCGACAAGCGCCGCCCCCATTTCATCCGTGCCAAATGCACGCAGTCGGCACCAGCCATTTTCCATCCGCCCTTCCCAGATCGTTCCGAGCACCTTGCCGACGGAATAGTCCGTCCAAGGCTGGCCACCGAGCTGGGGCTCATAGGACATGCTCAGCATTTTCCAGAGCTGGGTATCGCGCTCGTCGGCCCATCTTCTGCCTGGGTTTTCATCGACGAATCTGCGGTAATCCTCACGGTCGCTGTATGACAAAGCGACCATCTGCTCCGCGGCCGCCTTGGCCAGAGACCGCTTCTGCTTTTCGCTCAGATTCGCATCGTGGTCGACGATAAGTCTGAGCAGGTGCTCTTCAAGTGTTTTTGCGTATGCCTTGTAATCGATGGGAGCATCTTCTTCTGAAGGATTCTTCTTGGTCTCCGCGAGAATAAGATACTCCGCTTTCTTCCACATCTCATGTTGCGTCTCGCGAGTGATCGGGCGATAGCGCGGTGACATTTCACCGTGCATGGCCGCGTAGTCGATAATGGAAGGCGTCGGCTTGAGAAGCCAATTTATGCTCCAACCAAGCGAAACTGCAATCACCACCGCTAAACCGGCCACTATCAGCCTCTGGCGTGATTGAGTAATTGTGACGAGCCAGTTTGCACCAAAATCCATTAGATTTTCCGAGAAAAGTGATTTCAGGGTCAGCCGTGATAGGCAGGGGAAGAGAATCACGGATATCAGGGCATAGTCGACTGACTCCCGTAGGTGGTCACGCCAGCACATCCTCCCGTGCCACACGGATCTGGCGTTTCGCAGCAGAGACTCCAAATGACATTGCCTACCATGTCAAGACAGCAATTACACTTCGCTGTGCCACATCGCTTTTCGTGACAGTGCCCGCCGGAATTGCAAACTCCAGCAGAGACAGGTTGCAAAAGGAAAGCGAAACCTGCGGATGCGATGAATGCAGCGGCGAACTGTTTGCATTTGCGGTTCATGGTGTGGTTTCCTTCAAAGGCGAGATAGCCACAGGAACGAAGATCCTGTGGCTGTTGGGTTGGTCGGTTTCAGACGAGAGCATTAGCATATAATCGTCGTGTTGATCAAGAGCGGGCGGAACAGGAATCTCGATCCAAAGCCCAGCTCGATCAGCAGTAAGTGTTGCCGGGACGGCAGCGAGCTCGCTGTCTCGTACTTCCCAGCGATAATCTGTGGAATGTGATCCCGCTTTTGCCTCTTCCTCGGCAAAGTACAAAGAATTCACTGGCCCGATCCGTAGAACGGTTCGCCCTGTGTCGGTAATGAGATACCCCTCCACGATCTCAGGCCAACCCTCGAAGGGTGACTCGACCGGGATGTGAACGGTTTGCATTACCGAATGCTGTTTACCGTCCACCAGCGCATGAACAATGTAATCGAGCACAATTGATGTGTGGTTCAGTGATGGGTGAAGCGTTGTATCCAGTTCGACGGATTCGGCGGATTGCAAAACCAGCCCGGGAGTAATCGTGATCTCTACACCCGAACAAGTACACGCCTTCGTCAGCCGAATATCAGCAGCGGCTGCTCGAAAATCGTTGGAGAGAATCAGCTTGACTGCCTGCTCTTGCCCGGCGAGCACGGGGCGCGACTGTTCTGCTAACCTCATTTGCATGCTTTCAGGATTCTGCTCGGTATCGCCTTGGCGTGTCAGCCCGACGATCAGCACCCCCGCAGCGATTGCAATCGCGATCAGTAGGGCATCGGCCGCGGCACTTCCTTGGCGAACATGGCTCATTCTGCCAGCGTACCGAGTTGTGCACCGATCTCAAAGTGAAATCAAGTTTTTTTTTATATTTCTGCAAGTGTCTGTAAACAGGAAGCTTACGCGACGCCCTCATGCCTCAATTGCCCGCACGCCGCGGCGATGTCGCGTCCGCGGCTGGCCCGGATGTGCGCGTTGATGTGGCGCTCTCGCAGGATGTCCTGGAAGCGTCGGACATCCGGTGTCGACGGGCGCTCGAAGGGCAAGCCCGCGACCTCGTTGTAGCGGATGAGGTTGATGTTGGCCCGCAGTTTTCGTGCGACGACCGCGAGTTCCTCGGCGTGCTGCGGGCGATCGTTCACACCGCGCAGCAGGATGTACTCCAGCGTGATCTCGCGCCCGGTCTTGCTGAACCACTTGTTGCAGGCGCCGATCAGGTCGGCGATGGTCGTGTACTCGGCCCAAGGGATCAGCCGCCGACGAAGCTCATCGTTCGGGGCGTGCAGCGAAAGCGCGAGCGTGACCGGCAGGTCGAGTTCGTCGGCGAGGCGCGAGATGGCCTGAGGCAGGCCGACGGTGGACACGGTGATCTTGCGGGCGCTGATACCCATGCCCCAGTCCGCCGCGAGCGTGCGGACCGCGCCGGTGACCGCCTTGAAGTTCGCCAGCGGTTCGCCCATGCCCATGAACACGATGTTGGAGATCCGCCCGACGCCTTGCAGGCGAGACAGGCGCCAGACCTGCTCGACGATGCGTCCGGTGGTCAGGTTGCCATCAAGCCCACCGAGCCCGGACGCACAGAATTTGCAGCCGACCGGGCAGCCGACCTGGCTGGAGATGCAGGCGGTGCGCCGGTATCCCGGCTCGCCGGGTTCGCCCATCGGGATCATCACGCACTCGGTCTGGCGCTTGGGGTCGCCCGCTTCGTAGTCGAAGCCCGAGGAATTCAGAATCGGCAGCGAGGTCGAGAGCGTGCCCGCGAGCGGATCAGCGGAGGAGGGGTCGGCCTCATCGCCGATCTGCCACTGCACCAGGAGCTTCTGCGTGCCGTCGGTCGCCCGCTGGTGGGCCATGACCTTGCCGGAAAGAAAAGTCATCTCGCGGGCCAGCGTGTCACGCTCCAGCTTGGAGAGGTTGGACATCTCCTGCGGGTCGATCACGCCCTTGGCGTACAGCCACTCGAGGATCTGCTTGGCGCGGAACGCCTTCCAGCCGCGATCGACGCACCACTGCGCGAGCGTTTCCGGCGTGAAGTTGAAAATGTGACTGGTCGGGTGCTTCACGCGGCGCCGCCCGAACCACTCACGGCGGGAGCGCTGACCGTGACCGGCACCGTGCCGTACAGATCACGGGTGACTTCCCAGCGACCGATCTGCACTTTTCGCTTTTCGGGCTCGATCCCGCGCCGGCGCATCTCGTCCCGCAGGCCCTTGGGCAGTTGGAACTCGGTGGTCTCATCGACCAGCGAAGCGACCTCGATCTCCGCGCTGTACTCACGCACGAGCACGCGGCAGAGTTGCTGGACCAGATCCTCCGGCACCGAAGCACCGGCCGTCACCAAGACCCGCTCCACACCTTCGAGGATCGAACGGTCGAGCTGGACCACATCGTCGATCAGGACCCCGGGCGTGCCGACATTCTGAGAGATCTCCGTGAGCCGTTTGGAGTTGCTGGAGGTTGTCGAGCCAACCACGATCGTCAGATCGCAGGAGGGCGCGAGTTCGCGCACGGCGTGCTGGCGGTTGGTCGTGGCGTAGCAGATGTCCTCGGTCGGCGGGGCCTGGATCGCCGGGAAGGCCCGCTTGAGGGCGTCGATGATGATGCCGGCGTCATCGGTGCTGAGCGTGGTCTGCGTCAGGTAGACCAGCTTGGTCGGGTCGTCGATCTTGAGGTTGGGGATGTCCTCGGGCGTCTCGACGACCTGGGTCTGTTCCGGGGCCTCACCGCTGGTGCCGATGATTTCCTGATGGTCTGCGTGGCCCACCAGCAGAATCTGATACCCCCGTTTGGCGTAGCGGATCGCTTCCATGTGCACCTTCGTCACCAGCGGGCAGGTGGCGTCGATGGCCTTGAGGTTGCGCTCGGCGGCCGCCGCTCTGACCTGCGGCGAGATGCCGTGGGCGCTGAACACCACAAAGGACCCGTCGGGAACCTCGCTGATGTCCTCCACAAACACCACCCCCTCATCCTGAAAGCGCCGAACCACATGGGTGTTGTGGACGATGTCGTGGTAGACATACACCGGCTCCTCGACCAGTTCGAGAAGCTGCTGCACCACCTGGATGGCCATATGAACGCCGGCACAGAAGCCGCGTGGATTGGCGAGTACGATCCGCATGATTCGATTCCGCTCCGCTCTTCGGGTGATCCACAGTATACGCCAGCGACCGGTGAGACCTTGAACCAGACCGACACCCCTGACAGAACTTCCTTACGCACCGACCTGCGACGGCGTGCGGCCAGATCCGGCGAGAATTTCAGCGTGCTCTCGCCGCTCCTGCCAAAGGACCTGATCGCCGACTTTGCGAGCGTTTACGCCTTCTGCCGGCGGGCGGACGACCTCGCCGACGAGATCGAGCCCACGCCGGAGGGCAGGCAAAGAGCCCTTGAGAACCTTGGAGCATTCCGGGCCGCCCTGCAGTCCCGCCTCGATCCGGAGACCGACCCCATCGACCATCCCGACGGGGCCATGCTGTCCGAACTGGCGGCTACTGCCAAAAAGCGAGCCGTCCGCAGCGAGCATTTTCATCACCTGCTCGATGCCTTCGAACGGGATCAGCGCCAGACGCGTTACGAAACCTGGGATGACCTGATTTCCTACTGCGAAGGCTCGGCGAACCCGGTGGGCAGGATCGTGCTCGAAGTGGGGGGGCTGACCACCACCGAGCCGACGGTGTCGGACATCGTCGGTTGGTCCGATATGGTCTGCACAGCCCTCCAGCTCACCAACCACTGGCAGGATGTCCGCCGGGACCTGCTCGAACGCGATCGCGTGTATCTCCCATCGCAGGAAACCGGGCTGACGGATACCGACCTGCGAGCCATGATCGATGATCCCGCCAACCCGGATCAGCGCGTCCGCTTCATCCGCGCGCTTCGCCCGCTCGTGGAGCGCACCGATGCGATGTTCCGAGAGGCTTGGCCATTGTCCGCGGCACTCGCGGACACCGAGGCAAGAAAAATCGCCCCGACCGTCCGCCTGCTCGCTTCAGGCGGCGAGGCCACCCTGCGCAAGATCGAGCGAAGCGGGTGCACGACCGTGTTCAAGCGACCGAGCATCGGTCCTCTGACCAAGGCGTTTCTGGTTCTGCGAGCGGGTTTGCAGGCTCGCAGGTACAGATAAACGCTCGCCGCACAAGGCAGGGGCGCGTACGATGAGCCCTATGGCCGAATATGGACCACCCAGCACCGTGGAACCCGGGATGGCGCAGAGCGCCACGCCACAGGCGATCGGCGCGTTGCCTGCCGATCGCTCCGAAGCGACCCAGCAGTCCTACCGAGCCTGCGCCCGTATAGTTCGCGAGCGCGCCAAAAACTTCTACCTCGGTCTGCGGCTGACCCCCGAACCCAAGCGATCCGCTCTCTTCGCGGTTTACGCATGGATGCGGGCGGCGGACGACATCGCCGACGCGCCGATCGCACCCGCGCTGTCGCGTCAGCGACTCGCGGAGTTTCGCGAAACGACCTGCGCGGTGCTCGCCGGTGAGATGAAGCGCGGCGCGGGCGCAAGCGACCAGGTGTGGCTTGCGTTCATCGACACCGTGCGCAGATATAACCTGCAGCACACCGAATTCCTGCAGACCCTCGACGCCCTCGAACTCGATATCCACGCCGACGATGCCGTGAACATCGAGGACACCGGCACCATCAGGCCTCGCTTCAAAACTATCGATGGCCTGCAGGATTACTGCTACGGCGTCGCGTCCACCGTGGGCATCATCTGCACACGCATCTGGGGACTGCGCGACCACGCCGTCTGGGACGAGGCGCGCCCGCTCTCCATCGATCGGGGATACGCGTTTCAGTTCACGAACATCCTTCGGGATATCCGAGGCGACTTCGAGACCGGTCGAGTGTACATCCCCGAGTCCATGCTCGATGCCCACGCCATTTCACCGCTCGATCTCGCGACATGGAGCAAACCATCCGAGTGCGCCGCCTGCGTGCGCGAATTCGCGGAGATTGCCGACGGCTTCTACGAACGCTCCAGTCGGCTCGATGAGATCCTGCACCCCGACGGGGCGCGTCCGCTCTGGGCGATGACCCGAACTTATCGATCGCTGCTCCACAGAATCATGGACAAGCCAAGTTCGGTTTCCAACGAAGAGCCTTGCTCGCTTCCCAAGCGTGCCAAGCTGACGATTCTGGCCGGGGCAATGCTCCGCAGGCGCGGGGAGTGAAACGCGTGACACGCTCGTCAGCCACCGGGCGCGTGCCGGGCAGTGCGATTGTCATCGGAGCCGGTCTGGCCGGGCTGGCCGCGGCAGTGCGCCTCAGCGACCTGGGATGCCGGGTGACCGTGCTCGAAACCCGCCCGAAACTCGGCGGGCGAGCCACCAGCTTCGACGATGCCCGCTCCGGACAGCGCATCGACAACTGCCAGCATGTGGCGCTGGGGTGCTGCACCAACTACCGTCGGTTCCTCAATCATCTCGGTCTGGCCGATGCCCTGCGCTGGTACCGCAACACACACTGGCTCGAACCCGGAGGGCGCCACAGCGTGACCGGCCCCGGGCCACTGCCGGCTCCGCTGCACGGGGCCACCCTGCTCCTCACGGCGCACTTTCTCCCGATGCGCGATCGTCTGGCGATCGGGCGAGCGATGCTGGAAGCGATCCGTGAAGATCGCGCGTCGTTGCCTCCCGAGACCTTTCGAACATGGCTTGATCGCAGCGGCCAGTCCGAACTGGCGATCCGCCGCTTCTGGGAACCGCTCATCGTGAGTGCGTGCAATGTGTCCGTCGATCGCGTCGACCAGCAGGTCGCGCTGCATGTCGTGCAGGAGGGCTTTCTCGCAACGCGATGGTCTTCATCCATCGGTGTTCCCCGTGTACCGCTGATGGATCTGTACGAACCCGCGCGAATTCGGATCGAAACGGCGGGGGGGCAGGTGCTGACCGGTGAGAGCGCCGCAGAGGCAACTGCGGAGACGGTGCGCACGAAGTCTGGGGCGACCCATCACGCCGAGCGGGTGATCTGCGCGGTGCCTTTCGAGCGTGTGCGCTCGGTACTCGGCGATGAAACGGTCGATCAAGATCCGATGCTGGCGCGGCTTGAGGCGCTCCAGCACAGCCCGATTCTCGGTGTGCACCTGGCCTTCGATCGTCCGGTTCTTCGCCAGCCCCAGGCCGTGCTGTTGGATCAATCCACGCAGTGGATCTTCCGCAAAGACGAAGCCGGCGCGGTGATCCACGCCGTGATCAGCGCGGCTGACGACTGGATGTCGCTCGATGAACAGGCCATCGTCGATCGGGTCTGTGCGGACATTCGCGCGTGCATCCCCCAAGCCAACGGCGCTGAACTGCGGTCCTACCGCGCGGTCAAGGAAAAGCGGGCGACCTTCTCGCCGACACCGGAGATCCGAGGATGCAGACCATCGCCCCAAACCTCCTGCGGCGTCATCCTCGCCGGGTGCTATGTCCAGACCGGTTGGCCCTCGACCATGGAAGGGGCCGTGCGCTCCGGCGAGACGGCGGCGGCTCTGGCGTGCGGTTTGCCGGAAGGCGAGTTTGTTGAACCTTCTCTGCGTCCTGCTCCACTGTCCGCGCTGCTCGCGCGATCCTGAAGCGCCAGATCGCGCTATGAACGACGCAGAATGAAAAAGCCCCGCTCGAGAGCGGGGCCTTTGTCGTTTCGTTGGCGTTTCGGCCAGATCCGGATCAGTCGGACTTGGTCGGCGTGGCGGCCGAGGCCTTCACGGCGGTTTCGACCAACTGATCGAAGGCCTTGGGGTCTTCGATGGCGATCTGCGAGAGCATCTTGCGGTTCAGCATGATGCCCGAGTTCTTGAGGCCGTTCATGAACAGCGAGTAGCGAGTGCCACGCATGCGGCAGGCCGCGGTGATACGCGTGATCCACAGGCGACGCATGTCACGCTTGCGGGCGCGACGGTCACGCCAGGCGAACGCACCGGCGCGAGTGAGGGCCACCTTGGCCTGCTGGAAGTGACGGGACTTGGTTCCGTAGTAGCCGCGGGCTTCGCGGAGAACACGCTTGTGTGCACGCTTGCGGGCCGAACCTTTACGAACGCGTGGCATGGGCAACGATCCTTTCTTCGGTGTCGGACGGGGCGAGGGGTGCTCGTCTTCAGAACCCGGACGACGGTGAAGTCAATGTGAACTCAAACTGATCCAGAACTCCGCCGGCCGGCAGCGCGATCGGTGCTGTCGCCGGGGAGAAAAAAGCGGGGGGCTGAACTCCGACCGGTTCGGATTACTCCGACTTGGCAGCGGCGCGGGCGGCTTCACGCATGGCGCGACGCTCAGCCGGCGACGGGCTGCGACGCACGCTGCTGGCCGACTGCTCGCGGCCACGAACCTTCGTGCCCAGCAGACGGGTCAGGCGACGCGTCACCGCGGTCGAGGCGTACGACTCCTTGCGGAGACGACGCAAGCGCTTCGGCGACTTGTGCGAGCGCAAGTGCTTGCAGCCAGCCTTCTTATGGTGAGCAAGGCCGGTGCGGGTCAGGCGGATGCGCTTGAGCAGGCCTTTGTGAGTCTTCATCTTCGGCATGGGGAGATCCCTTGTCTTAGCGGCCCGTAGTCCATGGGCAATACAACGCCCTTCCAGCGAGGCTCGCTGGGTCGGGTCGGAGAGTGTATCGACTCCGCCGACCGCCTGCAATGCGAGAGAATCAGGCGATCCGATCGGTGATCGCCTTAGGGTCCCACGAAGGCGTCGTTCGGGGCCGGACGCTCTGTACCCGTCAGGCGCACTCGCTTTGGATTGCCCTCAGAAGACCGGGGAATCCAGATGTTGTCCTGACCGGAACGGGTCTGGAGTTCTGGCGTGTACGCGAAGAACACAGACATGTCCGGAAGCAGAATGTTCTGCCCGCGCTCGCGGTGGTTCAGGCTGTTGCGAGTCGCGTCGGCGGTCTGGCCTCGCATGGCCTGCTGGATGACCGGCGATCGGTCGGCCAGCAGAATATTCACCCCCTGATCCGAGAAGCGGGGGGGGCGACCATCGAACAACTGATAGCTGTAGGAAACCTGTTCAGCACTCTGCCAGTCGGCTTCCAGGGTGTGCTCATGATCGTGGGCCGCTCGGTGGTTACCCGGGCAGGCGAGGGCTTCGAGCGGGACATAGTCCTGACGAACCAGCACGAACAGATTGGCCGAATGGCTGCTGTTGGGGTTACCCACCAGCCACCACTGCGCCGTCCGTGTTGTCGGCGAGGAATCGCTCGCATCATCCCCGTTTGCAGCCTCGCCCATGTTTCGAGCGGGAAGTTGCCCGTCGTGCTCGTTGGCAAACAGAGAAAATCCAAGGCCTGCCCGCTGCATATTCTGGGCGCACCGGATCTCCTCGGCCATGGTCCGCACCGAGAAGACCTGCGGGAAGAAGACCGTCGTACCGACCAGGAGAATCGCCGCCACCGCGATGAAATCGCTGAAGCGAATTCTGCGGCTTGATCCGACCTCCGACAGGGCAGGCGGGGCCATCCGGAACGGTTTAGGCGATGCAGGCTTTACAGGCAACGCCGCAAGCAGTCGCTCGATCCGTGCCTCGCGGCTGTTCTCCCCAGCATCAAGGGGCTCATCGAGCAACTGAAGCATCTGGAGCGCTTCCACCGGTTCCTCACCCGAGGCAAACTGGTCAATGCTTCGGCTGCTGCCCGCAGAGAGCCGGGCGGTCACCGCCATGGCCTGCCGAACGCTGTTCGATCTCGACTGTTGAATCGACTGCTCTTCAGTTTGAGAGAGCCGGAGGATGTCGAGAAATTCAGAAGTTCTGGAGCGACTTCCGGCTCCGGGGGCCCAAGGCTCTCCCGCGCCCTCAAACACAGCATTCAGGGCATCCGCGTCTCGCGGCGACAACTTCATGCTGTCTTCCCCCTCGTTGTGTAAGTCAGAGTCCTTCATGTGTCAGGTCCTACGCCGCCACCAGGCGCCGGGTTCGAAGCCCGATGCCTCCAGGCGCAAAAAGTTCCATCTCTCCCGCTGTGATTCATCCGTCATGGCCCCTCGAGCGATTCTCGGACGCCCAGAGTCCATCAGCCTTGGCTTTCTCCACTTGGACCTGCCAGGCGGCCCCGAAGTTGGCGACCGCAGAGTGGAGCCGGCTTTTCACCGTTCCAAGCGGGATGTCGAACATGTCCGCGATCTGCTGGTAGCTCAGCCGCTGGAAGTACGCCAGAAGCAGGACTTCTTTGAGCTTCGGCGAGAGGGTATCGATGGCTCGCTGCACCATCCGGGACCGCTCTTCGTCGTCCAGACCGGTTTCCGGTCCGGGCATGTCGATCTCCAGCAGATCAACGAATCGAGCCCCGTCGTCCCCACCGATCTCCGCCGATAAACTCAAGGCTCGTCGCCGCTTCTGGCGGCGAAGGGCATCTCGGCCTTTGTTGGCGGCCACGGTGAACAGCCACGGCTTCAGCCGTCGGCTGGTGTCGAAGGTGCCCAGCGACTCGTGCACCTGGAGAAAAGTGTCCTGAAACACATCGTCCGCGGCACTGGCGTCCCCCATCAGGCGACGCAGAAACCGCATCAGATCGTCGTGGTACCGCTCCACGATCTGCCGAAAGGCGTCCACATCTCCAGCGAGGTAGTCCTCGGCGAGCTGTTCGTCAGAGCGAGGGTCGCTACTCGTCATGGTCGCGCGTGTTCCCTTCCTCTCGCGAATCCTCGCGGGTCGTGCCTTGTCCGAGAACCACCCAAGTTCGGCACATGCTTGACCGGTTCCCGGCTATCGGCATGATGGTAAGGGAGATTCCGGTTTCCGTCCCTACGCGAACCCCGCCCGGTGGGTTCGCTTCTGCTCCGCCGAGTCCGGCTTTATAGAAGGTATGAATCAATGGCCGCAATGAACCGCACCGCTCTGGCAACCTCAACCGCCGCTTTGTGCCTGCTTGCCGGTGCATCGTTCGCCACGCCCCAGCCCACCCCTCCCCAGTACCCCGAAGGCGAGCCGGTCCCCCGTTCCATGACTCCCGAAGAGCAGCGGTGGGTGGCTGAGAACCCCATCGTCGCTCCCGAGCGAGGCGCGACACAGCCGCCGGTGGGCAGCGACTTCCGCGCCACCGCCGAGTACGAGCCCATCCATGGCATCTGCCTCGCGTGGGAAGGCCAGGCTTCGTGGATCAGTATCCTCCGCCAGATGGCGGTCGAGATCACCACCCGGGGCAACGCCTATGTCTACATCGCCTGCGACTCCACCAGCGAAGCCAACTCCGTGCGGAGTTCGTTGAGCAGCGCCGGAGCCGACATGAGCAAGGTGCGCACGATGGTTCGCACCACCGACACGATCTGGATCCGCGACTACGGCCCGCGCTACATGTATCAGGGCAATGTGCGCGCGGTCGTTGACCACACCTACAACCGCCCGCGTCCGAACGACAACAACTACAACGCATGGTTCGCCCAGCAGCTCGGTCACACCTACTACGAACTGCCGCTCGTCCACGGGGGTGGGAACTACCACCTCAACTCGAACTTCCGCGGCTTCGCGACCGAACTGATCGGCGATGAAAACCCCTCGCTGTCCGAGTCCGAGATCCGCGAGATCTGGCAGCAATACCAGGGCATCGACACACAGATCACCGACGCGTATCCATCGTTCATTGACTCGACGCAGCACATCGATATGTGGCTGCAGGTCATCGGTCCGCAGGCCGCGGTCATCAGCGACTGGCCGTTCAACAGCGGATCCACGCAGGATCAGGTCGCCGACGCACTCGCCGCCCAGCTCACTTCGCAGGGCTGGACAATCACGCGCGTGCCCGCCCGCAGCATCAGCGGCACCCACTACACCTACACCAATGTCGTGATGTGCAACGACATCGTTCTTGTCCCGACCTACACCAACAGCAGTGTGGTCCAGCACAACCAGCCCGCGCTCGACGCGTGGGCCGCGGCCCTTCCAGGTAAGACCATCGTCCCGATCAACTGCCAGGGCATCGTCACCGCCTCCGGTGTGATGCACTGCATCACTATGCACATCCCCGCGCACCTCGGCGGTGACAACCCGACGACATACCTCGAAACACTGCGCGGCGGCGAAGCGCTCGACCCGGGTGACACGGTGGAGATCCGTTGGCTCACCGATACCGCAGAGCCGGGACAGACGCTGACGATCTCCATCGATCTCTCAACCGATGGTGGAAGCACCTTCGCGACCAACATCGCCAGCGCCGAAGCCAACGACGGTAGCTTTTTCTGGAGCGTGCCGGACATCGGCACGGATCAGGCCCGGATCCGCATCACCGCCGAGAACGCACAGTCTCTCTCCGGCTCGGACTCCAGCGTCGCGAACATCACGATCACGGGTACGCCTCTCTGCCCGGGCGATGCCACCGGGGATGGCTCGGTCAATCTCGCCGACCTGAACCTCGTGCTCGCAAACTTTGGGTCCGCAGGGCCGCAGGGCGACGTCAACGGCAGTGGGTCTGTGGATCTCGCGGATCTGAACCTCGTGCTCGCGAATTTCGGCTGCTGAAGCATCCACACCGAATTCGGGCGTGATGTTCGGCGTCCCGGGAATACCACTCCAGACCTGGTGGAATTGATCCGATTTGCTTGGCAGGGCCGCAGATGTGTGCCCGAGGCGATCATTTTGGAGTTATCGGAAGAGGAGCAAACCGGAAAAGTCGCACAAGAGTGTTCAGATTTTCCTTGCAACCTCCGATTGTGGGCGGATAATGACGATGCGAGATGTCCCTTCCTGCCGCCTTGGCAGAGGGACATCCCGGAAGAAAAAGAAGAGAGAGACCAGAGATTTGTGTACCTGTATCGCCAAACCAGGTGATTTGACCGGCTAAAACGCCCGGGGCTGACGCTCTGTGCGTTTGTTTTTTTCGTTCCCCTGCC
Source organism: uncultured Phycisphaeraceae bacterium (assembly GCA_964543335.1). GTDB lineage: Bacteria > Planctomycetota > Phycisphaerae > Phycisphaerales > UBA1924 > JANSXG01. The sequence goes on from CAZIXS010000011.1 coordinate 25,543, forward strand.
GCATCCGGCCGGACCCCAGTGCTCTCGGGGTTGCGTCCGAACGGTTTGGGATGCTCTTGAGTGTGATTCGAAAGGAGTGAGAGCTGTGACTATGAAATGTACTTGTAAGGCACTGGTGGCCTTTGCTGGCGGGATCGCGATGGTCTCGTCCGCATCCGTGGCGAGCCCCGACATGCACCCCGGTGCTTCGTCGAACGCCAAGTCCAACTCGGCGACCAACCTGAGCGCCAGCGATTTCGCTGCGCCCAAGAAGGTCTCCGGTCCGGTCGTCATGCAGTCGCGTGGCAACTGCGATCCCGAGTGTGCCGACGTGACCGGCGAACTCGATGTCAACCTGGCTGACCTCAACCTGGTGCTCGCCAACTTCGGCCAGGCCACCTCGGTTGGTGACGCCAACTGCGACGGCCAGGTCAACCTCGCCGACCTCAACCTCGTCCTCGCTCAGTTCGGCACCACCTGCGAAGGTTCCGGCGTGAACGACACCCCCGAGACCGCTGCCGCGGTCGAGTGTGGTTCTTCGTTCTCCGCCGACCTGACCCAGGCCGCCGAAGGCGTCGATGTTGCTTTCGCTTGCCGTCCCACCGGTGCGACCAACGACCTGTGGTACAGCTTCGTCGCCACCGGTAACGCGGTGAGCGTCACCACCTGTGGCAGCCTCGCTCCGGCCGACGACAGCGTCGTCGCCGTGTACGACAGCGCCCTGAACTCCCTCGGCTGCAACGACGACGGCGACTGTGGCGACCTGCCCTTCCTGTCCGAACTGACCGTCACCGGTCTGACCGTGGGTGAGACCTACTTCATCCAGGTCGGCGCTTGGGCTGCTGGCGACATCGGCGAGTACACCGTCAATGTCAACTGCTTCGATGCCGGCGAGTGCGTCACCTGTGGCGACGCCACCGTCATCGAAACCGAGCCGACCCTCGTCGATGGTGACACCGACACCTTCAACGGTGGCTGCAACACCGACGGCGTCAACCCCCCGACCGAGGCTGACCTCTCGATCGGCGACATCGTCTGCGGTACCGCGAGCCTCTACGCGACCGACACCGACGGTGACGGCGTTCCGAACAACCTCCGCGACACCGACTGGTACCAGTTCACCCTCAACGAGCAGACCGTCGTTGAGTGGAAGATGACCGCGACCGGCCCCGGCCAGGTCATCCTCGCCAGCTGGAACAACCTCGACTGCGCCGGCGTTGGCGCCCCCTTCATCCAGGGTGCGTTCACCGCCGACAACGGCGAAGGCTGCCAGGTCGGCTCCGTCGTTGCGGACCTCGCCCCCGGCACCTACCTCGCCTTCGCGGCGTACCAGGGTGGCTCGGGCAACCCCAACGGCTCGACCCTCGACTACCGCGCTGAGCTCAGCGTCTTTGTCCCGCCGGTCGGTGCCTGCTGTGACTTCGACGGCAACTGCACCGATGGCGTGCTCGAAGCCGACTGCAACGGCTTCTGGACCGAAGATGGCGCCTGTGCAGACATCGTCTGTGCTGAGCCCCTCGCCTGCCCCGATGGCTCCATCTGGGAAGCCTTCGGCGATGGCACCTCCGGTGAGTTCCTGTTCGACAACTACGTCGACGCGACCAACGGTGGCTGCAACTCGTCCGGCCCCGGCCAGCTCCCCGTCGTCATCGACTTCCTCAACTGCGGTGACTCCTATTGCGGCACCTCGGGTAACTACCTCAACGGCGGGACTCAGACCCGCGACACCGACTGGTACGACCTCACCCTGTTCGCGGACACCGATGTCACCGTCACCTACGAAGCTTCCTTCGACGCGCTCGTCGGCATCATCCCGATGAACGCCGACGGCAGCTGCCCCGACGCCGCGGCCTTCCTGGTCTTCACCACCGGTGAAACCGGCGAAGTCTCTGCCACCCTGTCGGCTGGCTCCTACATCGTGTTCGTGTCGACGGCTGCCTTCACCGGCACCCCGGCCAACGCGCCCTACAACTTCACCATCACCTGCGCTGAGCCCGCTCCGGTTGGCTGCTGCTTCGCTGATGGTTCCTGCACCGACCTCCTCCCCAGCGACTGCGCCACTCAGGGCGGCAGCTCGCAGGCTGATGTCTGTGCCAACGTGACCTGCCCCATCGTGGCCGCCAACGACACCGTCGAAGGCGCCATCATGGTGGCCTGTGGCGACACCTTCATCGCTGACCTCACCACCGCTTCCGCCGGCATCGACGGCCCCTTCAGCTGCGGCAACGGTGGTGGGAACACCAACGACCTCTGGTACTCGTTCGTGGCGACCAGCGAAACCGCGACTGTCACTACCTGTGGCAACGGCAACGCCACCCCCGCTGATGACACCGTTATCGATGTCTACGACAGCAACCTCGTCGAGGTCGGCTGTGGCGAGGATAACTGCGACGCCGCTGGCGGTGGCCCCTACCTCTCTACGGTTGATCTGGTTGGTCTCACCGTCGGTGAAACCTACTTCATCCGTATTGCTGCCTGGGCTGCCGGCGATGTTGCCGCGTACAACGTCACCGTCACCTGCCCGTAATCGAGCAGCGTGAATCTCAACCGGTTCGCCGGTTGACTCGAAACTGACCCCTCGGGGTCAATCCACCGAGGAGCGAAAGCTCCTCGGTGGTGTTTTTGGAGTTCCCGTACTGGGCTGACACCGTCCCGGTGTCATCACCCTGTTGCCTCCATCGCGGGATTCGCTACAATGCCCCGCCCACCGTCCGGTGGGTTTCGCAGGCGTGTGTGCGCCCTGCTGCACGGTTCCCGTGCACGCTTTCACCAAAGTCTGGCCAAGGGCCAGCCCACACCCCGGTCCGCGGGGAAACGGAGATTGATTCATGGTTCGTATTCGTCTGAAGCGCATGGGCCGTCGCAACCGCCCGTTCTACCGCATCAACGCCGTCGAAAAGCGCACCCAGCGCGATGGCAAGATCCTTGAGAACCTCGGCTGGTACGACCCGATGGCCACCGACCCGGCCAAGCAGCTCGCCGTCAAGGGCGACCGGGTGAAGCACTGGCTTGCCCTGGGCGCTCAGGCCACCGACACCGTCAACGACATCCTCGCTCGCGAAGGCGTGATCGACGCCGAGGCTTGGAAGGCCGAGCGCGAGTCGCGCACCAAGAAGAACCGCGCTGCCGCCGTGAAGGCCGCCGAGGAGAAGGCCGCCGCTGAGAAGGCCGCCGCCGAAGCCGAAGCCGCCGCCAAGAAGGCCGAGGCCGAAGCTGCTGCCGCCGCCCCCGCCGAAGAGGCCTCCGCCGAGGCGTAATCCGGTTACCGCGGACATCCTCAAACCGATTCCGATCGCATGAGCGTACCCTCCGGTACGCTCTTGCTGTTTCACCCCTGACTGTGCCGAAGGCCCTGCTGTGCGCATCGATGTGCTGACCCTCTTTCCGCAGATGTTCGAGCCGGTGCTCGCCACGAGCATCCCGGGCAGGGCCCGCTCCGCCGGGCTGGTGGAGTGGCACATCCATGACATCCGGGACCACGCCAACAACAAGCACAACAAAGTCGACGATCGCCCTTTCGGAGGCGGCCCCGGCATGGTCATGATGTGCCAGCCCCTCTGGGATTGCGTGCAGGCCGCCGAGGCCAAGGCCCCGGAGGCGGGTGCCGTGACGCGGATCCTGCTGACCCCCCAAGGCCGCCCTCTGACTCAAGAGCTGGTCGAGGACTTGGCCACCAGGCCACGCCTGCTCATGATCGCCGGGCACTACGAGGGCGTCGATGAGCGAGTGATCAGCGAGCTCGACCCTCTCGAGATCAGCATCGGTGACTATGTCCTCTCCGGTGGCGAACTTCCGGCGATGGTGCTCATCGACTCCATCGTCCGCCTGCTGCCTGGAGCCCTCGGGCATCTGGACTCCGCGGCTCAGGACAGTTTTTCCCACAATATACAGGGCATTGGACGACTCCTCGATTGTCCGCACTACACCCGGCCCCGAGAATGGCGGGGGATGCAAGTCCCCGAGATCCTCCTCAGCGGCGACCACGCCAAAGTGGACCAGTGGCGGCTGGAGCAGATGGTCGAACGCACCCGTCAACGCCGACCCGACCTGCTCGAACCGGCCCCCGAATCAGATTCTTCAGGATCCGCCCCTGGGGGCGAGCAGCATCCGGCGGAATGATGTACACTCTCCGACCCGACTCAGCGGAGGGTTCCGCTGCCTTGTGAATTGGAAGACCAATGGACACGCAGAAACTCATCGAAAGCCTGACCGCCGACCAGCTCAAGTCCGATGTCCCGCGCCTGGACATTGGCGACACGATCAACGTCCACTACCGGATCATCGAAGGCGACAAAGAGCGCATCCAGGTGTTCCAGGGCGTGCTGATCGCTCGTCGCGGACGCGGCATCAACGAGTCCATCACGGTTCGCCGCATCGTCGCCGACCAGGGCGTTGAGCGTGTGTTCCCGCTGCACTCCCCCAAGGTTGCGAAGTACGAAGTCGTGCGTCGTGCCGACGCCCGTCGCGCGAAGCTCTACTTCCTCCGCGACCGCGTGGGCAAGAAGCGTCGCCTCCGCGACCGTCGCCGCGGCATGAAGCATGTCGAAGGCCTGACGACTGTTCAGAACTGAGCAGCCGCGGTCCCTCCCGGGATCCGATCCATAGCCAGTCAGCCCGGCCCAACGGTCGGGCTTTTTCATGCGCTGGCCCGTAGCGGACGCGGGAACTCTGGACATGAAGGCCGTCACACACGCGCTGATTCTTACCGCTGGAACCCCGCTCTGCTTCGTCACCGCTCGCGCTCAGGATGCATCGCAGCCAGCCGGAATCCCTCAGGGGCCCGAAGTGGCGCCTGGGATGGTTCAGGACGGCGGACGAAACCTCTTTCCGCATCTGCGCATCAACACTCAGGAGCGGTGGCTGGAGATCGAAGGTTTCGTTCCCATCGATGTGAACGATCCTGATGCACCGCTGGTGTACCTCGAGCAGTTCGTGTGCGCTCGGGAGTCGCCTGAGGTTCGCGCCAGCAAGGAACACGAGTCTCTGGTGAGCACAAGCGCAAAGGCATCCCATATTCACGCGGGTCTGCTGCTGCTCGGCCTGGAGCCGGGCTCGCCCACCAAGTGGAAAACCGAGGAAGACGGCACCGTGACCGCGATCGATCCCACCGGCCCCAAACTCCGGATGGAGTTCATCTGGACCGATCAGGCAGGCAAGACCCGCACCGTGAAACCGCAGGATTGGGTGCGTCACTTCGAGACCAAAGAGCCGTTCCCGGACGGGCACTGGCTGTTCAGCGGCTCGCTGTTCGTGGACTACGGGCGGGGTGAGGTGTACGACGCGGATTACAGTGGACTGCTCGTCGGCCTCGCCTCGTTCGGCGGCGAGGTCGTCTCTTGGCAGTCGGCGATTCACCACGATTCCGGTGTGGCCACACCGGTCTGGTCCGCCAATAACGACACGGTCCCGAAGTTCAACACACCGGTCCGAGTCCGTCTGTATGTGGCCGAGCAGCCTGAGCCAAACCAGAAATCAGAGCCGGGACCGAACGATCAAGACCAGCCACAAAGGCAGGACACCCTACCGGTCCAGCCGGCTTGTGAATGACGCTCACTCGGAAGTATCGTCCGACGCTCCGCCGAGGCGACGCTTGACTACATCACGGATCGTATCGACGGTCATCTCTTCACTGCCCGGAACATATTGCAGCGTGGAACCGGTGATGCGAGGATCGGTGTCATAGGCCGCGCCAAGGGGCACACTCAAAGTTTGGAGCGCTCCATCGCGCCACACGGTGATGTCCACGGCACGCCCGGGCTGCTGCACACTGATGATCGAGCGGAGCACATCGATGTTGGGGGTCTCGCGGTTATTGATGGCGATCACCACATCGCCGCCTTGCATGCCCGCCTCAGCGGCGGGCTGTCCGTCGGGTGTGGCACTGATCAGCACGCCGCTGCCCATGAAACCCTGCGACTCCAAACGCCTGCGGACCCGCTCGTAGTCACCCAGACTCACGCCGAGGTAGCCGCGAAGCACCACATCGCTCGAGATGAGCTGATCCACCACATTCTCGATCGTTTCCAGCGGGATGGCGAAGCCAATGCCGGCCGACTGGCCCTGCACCGCGGGCTGCGAAGAGTCGGGGTCGAACTGTTCACGGTTGTTGGCGATCGCGGCGTTCATGCCCACCAAACGACCCTTCACATCGACGAGCGGTCCGCCAGAGTTACCGGGGTTGATCGCGGCGTCGGTCTGGATGAAGTTCGTGTAGCCCTGCACCATGTTCACGAATGAAGCGCCGTCCGAGCGACCGAGGCCCGAGACAATGCCGCCGGACATCGAGAACTTGATGCCGAAGGGTGAGCCGAATGCGAAGACCTGATCACCGGCATATAGCGGGTCACCGGTCGCGCGCCGGATCGGGATCACCCCCGCGCCGGCGTCGACCTTGAGCACGGCGATGTCGGTGCGTTCGTCAGAACCGACGACTTCGGCACGCATCACACGCCCGTCAAAAAACTCTGCCCGAACGAATGTCGCACCACGCACCACGTGGGCGTTGGTCACGATGTGCCCATCGTTGTCGTACAGGAACCCTGAGCCGTTCGATCGGAAACCGCGCCGGCTGCCCTCGCCACCGAGCGTGACATCGAGGTGAACCACGGATGGCTGTACCGACTCGGCGATGGCCCGCTTTTCGGCGTTGATCTGGTCGAGCAGTGAGGAGCCATCGAGCTGGGCTCTGGCTCGCGAGACATCCGCCTGGATCTGAGCGATCTGAATCTGCCGCAGCACGGGGGGAGCCGCGATAATCGCCATGGCGGCGGTCAGGAGGACAAGGAGGGCTGGGCCGAAGGTGTAGAACCGTCTCACGCTGTCGTACTCCTGTCTCTCGGTCGGAAGGGGCATCATTTGAACGCCCCGGCAAGGAATCTATTTCGTATTCGACCGCTCGGGCTCGTTTGGTTTCATTTCGAAGCGATGTTCGGTGACCTCGCGCCTGGTGACGCGATCCACATAGACCTCGGCGGCGTCGCGGATCCGCTCGCCTAAATCCGCTACCGGCTGGGCAAATCCCGGTTGCCAGACCGTCAGGCCCAGCAGGTCCTGCACGACCAGAATCTGGCCGTGGGGTGCTGGGCCAGCGCCGATCCCGATGAGCGGGACGCTGGTCTGCTCCAGAATGCGTTCGGTGACCTGCGGAGGGACCGCCTCGACCAGCAGCATCACAGCACCGGCTTTCTCAAGGGCGATGGCATCGGCCACGACCGCGTCGGCATCGGCGGGGGTGCGTCCGGCGGAGCTGTAGCCGCCGGTGAGACCGACCTGCTGCGGTTTCGCCCCGACATGAGCGCAGATCGGGATGCCCGCGCGGGTCATGCGCTCGATGAGCGGTGCGAGTGTCCGGTCGGCCTCGATCTTGATGAGGTCGGCGTTGCCTTCGGTGAGGAATCGGGCGGCGTTGACCATTGCCTGATCGGCTGAGCCCTGGTAACTCATGAAGGGCATGTCACCCATGACCATCGTGCGTGGGGCGCCTCGCTTCACCGCCGCGGTCAGCGCGATCGCGATGTCCAGAGGCATGTGGATCGTCGAGTCGTAACCGAGCACGATCTCCGCGGCGGTATCCCCCACGAGCAGCACATGCACTCCTCCGGCTTCGAGCCAGCGCGCGGTCGTGGCGTCGTAGCAGGTCAGGCACGCGAACGGCTGGTCCTGCTCGGCCATCTTGCGGATGGTGCGCAGGGTGATCGGGCGGCGTGGTGCGGGGGTGTCGGGGGTCATAGCCATGTCTGTGAAGTGTAGTCGGCCAAGCGGAGATCGCGAAAAAACAAATTGCTGAAATCAGGTCTTCCCCGCCACCCCACAAAAAAGCCCGCAGATCGCGGGCTGAAGGGGCGATTTGGAGCTTGGTCAGCCGGTGTGGCTGGGCAGGTACGAGCCGTTCACATAGTCGGCCACCATCCGGTGGCTGCTGAACTCGGCACAGACCGAGGTCATCGACTCTCGCATGCGCTCGACCCACTTGGTGGGGATGCCGTCCTTGTCGCGGCTATAGAACTCGGGCACGATCTCGCTTTCCAGGAGCGAGTAGATCGATTCGGCATCGACCTTGTCCTGCTTGGCCCGGGTGGACTCGGGCAGTTCGCGCCCGATGGCCCAGCCGTTCTTGCCGTTGTAGCCCTCGGGCCACCACCCGTCGAGGATCGAGAAGTTCACACCGCCGTTGAGCGGCGGCTTCATGCCGGAGGTGCCGGAGGCCTCCATCGGGCGGATGGGGTTGTTGAGCCAGACATCGCAGCCTGAGGTGAGCAGACGCCCGATCGACATGTCGTAGTTCTCGAGGAACCAGACGCGCCCGCGGAACGGAGCCTTGGTGGTCATCTCGTAGACCTGGCGGACAAAGTCGTTGCCCTCGGCGTCGCGCGGGTGGGCTTTGCCGGAGAAGATGATCTGCACGGGGCGGTCGGCATCGTTCATGATCTTCGCGAGTCGCTTCGCGTCCTTGAAGATCAGCGGGGCGCGCTTGTAGGTGGCGAAGCGTCGGGCGAATCCGATGGTCAGTGCCGATTCGTGCAGGGTGTCGTAGAGCGCGTTGATCTGGTCCTGCGGTGCACCGTGGCGGATGAGCTGGGCACGCAGGTGATGACGCAGCCCGGCGATCAGCTTCTGACGCATCCGGTGACGGAGGGCCCACAGTTCCCCGGCGGGGGCCGACTTGGCCTTGGCCCACCAGTCGTGCTCGGGACCGGCGCCGACCCACTTCGGCTTGAGATGCTTGTCGTAGAACGGGCGGCATTCGTCGGCGATCCAGGTTTCGGGGTGGATGCCGTTGGTGACATGCCCGATCGGGACTTCGTCCGGGTTATTGACGCCGTAGACACCGGTCCACATGGCGCGGGCGGTTGCGCCGTGAAGCTTGGCGACGCCGTTGCACCGCTCGGCGAGCTTCAGCGCGAGCACGGTCATGCAGAATGATTCCTCGCTGTTCGTGACATCCTCGCGTCCGAGCGCGAGCACCTCGGCGGGCTTGACGCCAAGCCGCTTGGCGTAGGACTTCATGTACTTGCTGAACATCTGAACATCGAAGCGGTCATTGCCGGCGGGGACGGGTGTGTGCGTGGTGAACACCGAGTGGCTGCGCACCTTCGCGACGGCCTTGTCGAACGAAGCGCCCTTCTCGACGGTGCGCGTCAGCAGTTCGAGCTGGCAGAACGCCGCGTGGCCCTCGTTGAGGTGGAAGACCGTCGGCTTGATGCCGAGCGCATCGAGGGCCAACAGGCCACCGACGCCGAGCAGCACTTCCTGACGGATGCGGTATTCGTTGTCTCCGCCGTAGAGGTGGTGCGTGAGTGTGCGGTCTTCGGGCTTGTTCTCGGTGAGGTCGGTATCGAGCAGGTACAGCGGGACGCGCCCGACCTGGAGCTTCCAGATCTTCGCGTGGACGGTGCGGCTGCCGATGGGCACTTTGATCTGCTTGCCGGTGTCGGTGACCGGGAGCTTGGTGAAGTCGTACTCTGGGTAGAGGATGCGCACTTCGCCGGAGTTGGTGAGTTCCTGGCGGTAGTAGCCCTTGCGCCAGAGCATACCGATGGCGGTCAGCGGGATACCCAGGTCAGACGCGGACTTGAGGTGATCACCCGCGAGGACGCCGAGGCCGCCCGAGTACAGGGGCAGGTGCTCGTGCAGGCCGTACTCCATGCAGAAGTAGGCGACCTTCATGCCCTTGGCTTTGGTGCTCTTCGCGCTGAGGCGCGACCACCAACTCGGGGCCTGCTCGTAGGCCTTGAGTTCTTCTTCGCAGGCCTGGAGTTCGGCTCCGAATACGGGATCGCTCTCGAGCACTTCGCGCCGGGTCGGGGCGAGCCCATCGATGGTGAGGATCGGGTTGTGCCCGGTGGCTTCCCACACGGCTGGATCTATGGACTCGAAGAGCCGCTTGGATCGGGGCGACCAGGTCCAGCGGAGGTTGGTGCTGAGGTGGTGAACGCGATCGAGGACGGAAGCCTTCGCGCGGCTGGGCGATTTAGTAGAACGCTTTACCATGACTCTGTGGACCTTTCGGAGACTGCCCGTGCAGCCGCGGCCAGCGGCGGGGTTGGAGTGGGAGGACCGACGACGCGATTCGGGCATCAGTATACGGGTTTGGCGCAGAATCCGGTCAGAAGGCCTTCCGGGTCGATATCGGGTGAAGTATTGGGCTATACTTTGTACTGCGATTTCGGGATTATTCTTGCTAAACAGGAATCTCGCCCGGCCATCTCAGCGAAGGCCTGAGCGGTCGGACCAGACCCTCATCAGGCATGACCTTCCACTGGGTTTTCGGGCAACAGGTATTTCGGGGCCAGCATGATCAGCGAACCGTCTTCACCCCCCTCGGTTGAAAAAGACAAGCCTCGGCGAAAGCCGAAGCGGGGACCACAGAACCCGTTCCTGTCGTTCATCTCGAGCGTTCCGCTCGGCATCACGCTCATGGCGGTGCTGTTTGTGTACTCCTCGGTTGGTTCCGCGGGCATCGTGTACCCGGTGTTCAATGATTATGGGTTCGGTTGGAAGCACGACATGATCCGTCAATGGCGGGTCTTCGAGATGACCGAATTCGAATGGTTCCACACCTGGTTCTTCTCGGCGCTCTGTCTGGCGCTCTGTGTGAACCTGACTCTGGCGACCATCCTGCGAATCCCGTTCAACGCGCTGAAGGCCGGGGTGTGGATGATCCACTCGGGCATCATCATGATGGCGGTGGGGAGCGTGATCTACTTTGCCACCAAGATCGAAGGCGATGCGCCGGTGATCCGGCGTCAGGTGGTGATGCAGCTTCCCGATGGCTCGACGCAGTCCATGCCCGCCATGCCCGGCGTGACCCGCACGATCGAGACCGCGAACGGCCCGATGACGATGGAAATTTTTTCCGTCATGCCGCAGTACGAATTGCTGACCGGCGAGTACGCGGGCCAGACCGACTTTGCGGTGACGGTCCGAGTCGCGCCGCCCGACGGCCCGGAGTTTTTCCGGCAGCTGCTGTCAAACTACCCGCAGTTCACTGAAGACTCGATCGCGGTGGACCCGGCCACGAATGACGGCCGTCCCATGCAGCGGGTGAAGAACCTGGACGGCTTCGGTGGGCGTCCTCTGGTTCGCGACGACATCGAGATGCGGCTGGATTACATGGCGCAGGATTCGTTCTGGATCCGCGACAGTTGGGCGCTGCACCTGCGCGAGGTCGGCACGGAGGAGTGGGTCGAGCGACCGATTCGGCGTCTGCCCCGGTACAACGATTACATCCCGAACATTGAAGATATCTGGGCAGTCATCGGGTCTGAGTACCCGATCCAGCCGCTCTCGATCAGCGTTCCCTCGGTTTCCGAGGATGATCCGCTGAAGGGTGAGCCGGTCCGCATCGAGGGCTACCTCCGCTACGCGGTCGAGCAGGAGCGGTTCATCTCGGGTGGAACCGAGTTCAACCCGCTGCTGGACCTGCAACTCGATCGTGAAGACGGCGTGACCATGACTTTCCAGTTGTTGGCGCTGGACCCGATCCTTCGCACCGCCGCCGAGGGCAATCTCGGTTTCTTCTGGGCCGAGTCGCAGGAGCAGTTCGAAGCGATTCTGGATGATGCCGGCCCGGCCCGTTTGCGGTTCACCGTGCCTCAGGCGAGCGGCGATCCGATCGTGGTCGAGACGCAGCTGACGGATCTTGATCTGCAGCAGGAAGAGGTAGCGCTGAAAGCCATCGGGACCACCGGCTGGCAGTATCGCGTGCAGGGCGTTGCCAACGATCTGGAGATCCAGCGTGGCAGGGCGTCGCACTTCGCGATCGTCGAGTTGTTTTCCCCGACCGGTGAACGGATCGTGCGATACACCGCGGCGGACTCGTCACAGACCCGCGACATCGATGTGGGCAGCGAACCCCCGTATGTGTCCCCCGATCCCTCCATCATGGTTGAGTACACCCGGGTCCACATGCCCTCCATCAGTTTCGTCGGCCTCGAAGGCCAGCGCCGATTCGAGATGGTCGAGCGGCTGAGCAACGGCGGAGTGCGCCAGACGAATGTTGGCTTGGGCGATCGCATCGATCTCGGCGGTGGCAACACGCTTCGCATCACCCGCTTCGCGCCCAACGGTATGGCCCAGACCAAGCCGGTGATCGTGCCCGAGAACCAGCGGGATGCGGACAACGATCGAGCCCACCATTTCGCGATGATCAAGGCCGCGATCGGTGGCAGCCGGAAATGGATGCCGTTCCACCAGTACAGCCACATGTCCGAGACGCTGTCGCTGGGTGGACTGACGCGCCATGAGCCATGGCTCTACACCGCTGCCGATGGGCGGCAGATCGAGATCACCTTCGGGCGTCAGCGTCGTGATCTTCCCGCGCCGGTGGTGCTGGAGGAGTTCATCCTCACCTCGCACATCGGTGGCTTCACCGGCCAATCCAGTCAGATCCGCAACTGGACCAGCGAGTTGAAGTTCCTTCCGGAAGACGGGGAGCCCGTGAGGCGGGAGATTTCGGTGAACAATCCGAAGCAGTTCGGTGGCTACGCGTACTTCCAGTCGTTCTGGGATGCTCCGAGGCCGAACCAGTTCTCGGCGGGTATGGCGTTCACGGGTTTGGGCATCGGCAACCGCGAAGGCGTATGGACCGCGCTGATCGGTTCGTGCGTCTCGGTCATCGGCATGATCTATACCTTCTACGTCAAGCCGATCATCCGGCGCAGGCGGCGAGAGCGCGTTCTCGCCGGGCTTGAGATCAACAAGGGAGAGAGCGAGTCATGAACACCCGTCCGCTGCATGTGCTGTTCGGTGCGGTTCTCGCCGCGGCGTTTTCGGTGCTCATCATCGCGATGGTGACCCGGCCACCCGCGCTCGAGCCCGGTTCGTTCGGAGCCGAGGTTGAGCTCGAGCCGCTGGACCGGATGGCGGTCCACCACAACGGCCGGCTCAAGTCTTTCGAATCGTTCTCGAACGAGATCCTCGGTGTGGTTTCCGGGCGCGAGAAGTTCAACGGGCTGCCTCGTGACCTGCTGTACATCGACCTGATGTTCCGGGCGGACTCGTACGCAGACGCCGACATGGTCTTCGTCAAGAACGAGTCGATGCGGGCTCAGATCGTTGAAACGCTTCTGCGCCCCGGCCCCCTCGGTGAGGCGCCGCCCGCCGGCCTCGGGGAACGACTCGAAGCGTTCCAGGAATCGGGCCTGCTCTCAGCGCGTCTGCTCAATGATCCGCGTCTGGAAACGCTCAAGAACCAGTGGCGATCAGACCTGATCAAGACCGCGAAGTTCGTGGACCAGATGGAAAACTCCATCAGGCTGACCGATCAGAACACGCTCGCGGCACTGCTGCGTGTGGTCCCACCGCCGACCAATGACCCGAATGCGCCCTGGCTCTCGGTTCGCGATCTTCAGGTCTATCTCGTGACTCCGGAACAGGTCCGCCCCGAAGCGCGACGCCTGCTCGAGATGATGCCCGCGCAGCTTCGCGATGACATCCTCGCTCAGTGGAGTTCGCTCGTGCGGGGATGGATCTCGCAGGACGCCGAGATGGCCAACCAGGCCATGGTCGGGTTCGCGAGTCTGCTGCCTCGTGTCGCACCGGAGCTGTACCCGGACCAGACTCGGATGCAGTGGGAGGGGCTCTACTTCAACCTGAAGAATCTCACCTGGGTTTGGCTCGTCTACCTGCTGGCCTGCGTGTTCCTTCTGATGGCAACGGTGTTCCGCTGGAATGGCGCGAGGGGTGTCGGCATCGGCGTATTCGGTGTGGCGTTCATGCTCCACACGGCGTCGATCGGTCTGCGCTGGTGGGTCTCCGGACGCTGGCCCAACTCCAACATGTTCGAAGCGGTGACCACCGCGTTCTGGTTCGGTGCGGCCTGCGCGGTGATCTTTGAACTGTGGGGCCGCAAGACCCCGTTCCGGAACATGTTCCTTCTTTCCGGGGCGGTCGGCAGCATGATCGCGATGATGTCGGCGAACTTCTCCTCGAAGCTCGACGCGAGCATCAACAACATGATGCCGGTGCTGCACGACCTTTGGCTCTACATCCACACCAATGTGATCATCGCGAGCTACGCGCTGATCTTCATGGCGGCGGTCACCGGTCTTCTGTACCTCGGATGGCGACTCTTCGGCGGAGCCCCCGATTACGCCAAGGTCGGCGGAACCGAGATGCTCATGGAGACCGCCTCAGACAGCGATGCGCCCGCCGTCAAACGCCGGCGCAACGCCTCACTCGGCGAAGTGTTCGACGGTGCCACCCTCGTGCTCATCGAGTTCTCGTTCATCCTGCTCTGGGCGGGCATTGTCATGGGCGCGATCTGGGCGGATCACTCGTGGGGCAGGCCCTGGGGCTGGGACCCGAAGGAAGTCTTCGCTATGAACACCTTTCTCGTGTTCGTGATCCTGCTCCATGTTCGTATGACCACCAAGGACAAGGGCCTCTGGACGGCGCTGCTCGCTCTCGTTGGGGCCGGTGTGATGGCGTTCAACTGGATCGTGATCAACTTCGTGATCGCCGGTCTGCACAGTTACGCCTGAGCCGCATGCTCATCAATTGAGCATGCGGAGCCGGAACTGGCGGTCCTCGTACACGATGTCCATGCTGACGAAGGTGCTGCCGATCGCCCTGCCGCCCGGGATGGTCAGGCGGTAGGTGTTGCGCCCGATGCTCCGAAAGTCTGCGCCCGGGGTCTGGTCGGCGGCGGGGACCATGGTCAGCAGTTCGATGATCTGGCGGCTGTACCGACGCACGAAGTCGAGGGCCGCGCGCGGGTCCTGGCCCTGTTCCTCGTAGGCCTCCTTGAGTCCCGTGCTGAGGAGCTGGTCGTACAGCAGATCCCACTCCTCGTCGCGCAGGGTGCGCCGAAGGTGGAAGATGAGTTCACCGGGCGTTCTGGCGACCAGAAGGATGTCGCCGTTGTCCAGCTCTCGGCGCAACTCGTTGCCGTCGATGGGTTGCCCGGGTAGCGGGCCGTACATCCGGGCGGCGAGGGAGCCGATGCCGCCTCCGGTGCTGCGTCCTGATGGCTGACCATCCGGGCGGATGCCTCCCTCGGCCCCTTCGATGTTCTGCAGCCCACCACGCACCGAAACGATCCGCGTCGTCGGCTGACACGCGATCTGGCTGGCCAGACAGGCCAAGCCAAGGCATAGGGCGATCCGGCGTCTCAGAGTCATGCCGGTGAGACGCTCCGGGTGTGCTCGGAGTTCACCGGCGACTGAAGCCGATCCACCCACACCGGATTCTCCTCGAACCGGCTCCGAAGATCGTGTCGCGCCCCGTCCGGACTCAGATCGGGGAAATCACGCCGGCGATGGCATCCCCGGGATTCCTCACGCTCGCAGGCCGAGTCCACGATCACGCTGGAGAGTTGGAGCATGTTCTGGGTTTCCCACCCGAAGGGCTCATCGAACACCTTGTCGAGCGTGTAGCGGCTCCAGAACTCGCACATCTCCGAGACATCGTCCAGGGCCGGACCGTTCCGCTCGATGCCCACGTTGCGCCACATCGCAGAACGAAGCGAACTGCGAACATCCGACAGGTCCAGTTCCCCACGCTTGGAGGCCGGCACATCCGAGACGATCCGCAGCGGGTTGCGTGAGTTGGCGCTGTGGGGCTGCATCGACGCTGCCTCCGCAGCGACACGCCCCGCGGCTTCGCCCATCACCACCGCCTCGAGCAGTGAATTGCTCGCGAGCCGGTTCGCCCCGTGCAGTCCGGTCGAGGCCACCTCACCCACCGCCAGCAGTTGGGGCACGCTCGTCCGACCATCAAGATCGGTGTGCACGCCGCCGACCATGTAGTGCGCGGCGGGGTTCACCGGGATCAGGTCTCGCGAGGGATCCAGATCAAACTCGGCCAGACGGGCGTGGATACCTGGAAAGCGTTCGCGGAAGTCCGGCACATGGCGGGCATCCAGCCAGACATGCGAGCCCGCACTCGTTCGCAGCGTGTTGTAGATCGCCGAGGCCACCACATCGCGCGGGGCCAGTTCGGCCATCTCGTGCAGCCCGAGCATGAAGCGATTCATGGAGGCATCCAGCAGGTGTGCGCCCTCGCCTCGAACCGCCTCGGAGACCAGCAGCCGCTCGGCGCCGGCGATGTACAGCGTCGTCGGGTGAAACTGCATGAAGGCCATGTCCGCGAGCGTGGCCCCGGCGCGGTACGCGATCGCCAGGCCGTCTCCCGTGGCACCGGGCGGATTCGAGCTTTCGCGCCAGACCGTGCCGCAACCGCCGGATGCCAGGATGGTCGTCGTCGCCCAGATCACCTGCAGACCAAATTTGCGGTGGTAGGTGATCGCGCCGAGGCAGGGTGAGCCGGGCGTATCGGAAGCGGTGAGAAGGTCCAGCACGAAGCACTCGGTGAAGACCCGGGTTTCCGGAGAGGGCTTCAGCGCAGCCGCGAGGGCACGCCCAAGTTCGTTACCCGTCGCATCGCCATCGGCGTGGATGATGCGCCGGGTCGAGTGGCCGCCCTCCTGGGCGAGTTCCAGTTTCCCGTCTGGGGTGCGATCGGCCTGAAAGCCGAGTTCGATCAGCGACCGCAGGGCCTGGGTTCCGGACTCACAGATGAACCGTACCGCCGCCTCATCGCACAACCCGGCCCCGGCATTCAGCGTGTCCTCGACATGCAGGTCCGGCGAATCTGCCTTGTCCAGCACGCCCGCGATGCCGCCCTGCGCCCAGGCGGTGTTGCTCTGGTCAAGTTTGCCCTTGGCCAGAACGATGACCTCGCCTCGCTCGGCGGCGATCCGCGCAGCGCTCAAGCCCGCCGCGCCCGCACCGATCACCAGCGTGTCGGTGAACATCTGCGGGAGCAGAGTCGTGCGAAACGGGATGAGGTAGCGGCGTTGGCCGGGGAGTGTGTGCATCGAAGAGGGTCTGGGCAGGCGGAAAAGCGAAGTGGGCGGAGAGAAGAAGGTGGGTCAGGGGGCGCAGCGGCACCCTGGCCCGCAACCCTGGGAGGTCGATTGCTCGGCGTTTGGCCCAAGGATCAGATCGAGCTTGCGACGGAGGAACCAGGCGTGGTGTTCCACATGACACGCCGCATACTCGACCAGGCGACGCAGGGTGATCTCGCCCCGCTCGGGGTGCAGTGCAGTCCGGTGAAACGCCGCTTCGGGCAGGGTCGCCAGCCACTGTCCGGACCACCGCCGGAGGGTGTGAAGCATGGCGACATACCCGGCGGCGGGAACCGTCGATCCGGCAAGACTGCCCGGGATCTGGTGGCTGGTGGGCTCGTAGATCCCAGAGGCGAGAAACGCGTGCTCATCGAACAGCGTCAGCATCGGCCGGTCTTCGGCGATGGTGCGTCGCAGACGAGTCGAGAACACCAGGTCCGCATCGGTCAGGTGCCCCAGCAAGGTGCGACAGGACCACTGCCCGGCTTCGTCTTCGGGTTTGAACTCGCGGTCCAGATCCGCCTCGTCCAACTGCAGCACCCTGGCATCCAGCACATGGCTGGCCGTGCGATACCGTTCCAGCAGGTGAAGGATTGGGAGGGACTCGAAGAGCTCAAGGCAGGGCGGAGCCGTGGGGGCTGGCTGAGCCACGGGTTGGTTCTGGGCGGGGGAGGTCATAGGCCCGTAGGATACGCGTTCTGAACGCCAGATAAGGCATAAACCTCTCTGATCCGACCGAGACTCCCGGATTGACCGCACTCGACGACGCACAAGCCAGAACGCAGAGCAGCCCTCCGGTTCCGATCGCGGTGTTCGTCTCCGGTGGCGGGCGGACCCTGCGGAACATCGCCGATCGCATCGAAGCCGGAGAACTGCCCGCGAAGATCGTGCTCGTGGTCGCCTCCAAGGAGTGCCCCGGTGCGGAGTTCGCTCGATCGAAGGGCATCAGGACGCTCGTGGAGTATCAATTCGAAACCCCGGATTCGGTAGGAAAACTGCTCCGCGAGGCCGGGGCCGAGTGGGCGGTGCTGGCGGGGTATGTTCGCCTGCTGCCCATACCCGATGAGTTCCGCGGGAGAGTGGTGAACATCCATCCGTCGCTGCTGCCGAAGCACGGCGGGCAGGGCATGTACGGCCAGCGGGTCCACGCCGCGGTCATCGAGGCCGGCGAGACCACCAGCGGCTGCACCGTGCATCTGGCGGAGGGCGAGTACGACCGAGGCAAGATTCTCGCCCAGGCATCCTGCCCGGTGCTGCCGGACGATACCGCCGAAACGCTGGCCTCCAGAGTGTTCGAGCTTGAGACCGAGCTCTACCCCAAAGCCCTCGCGGAACTGTTCTCGAACCGTCGATAGATCAGTTTCGACCCGGAAGTCTGTACACTTCCGCTCCACTGACCAGGTCGAGCCTCTGACCCTCTCACACTATGCCCCGACGACACAAGCGAACATTCTGGCACGACTTCCGGACCTTCTTCGTCCGTGGTCTCGTGATCCTGCTTCCATCGCTGCTCACGCTGGCGATCCTGCTCTGGGCCTACAACTTTCTGAAGACCAACATCGCCGAGCCGATCAACTGGGCGGTTCGTCAGGTCGTGATCCAGGCGGTCCCGCAGATCTACGAGAACGAACTGGACCGCCCGAGTTGGTATCTGGTCGATCGCGAAGACATCTCTGAGCGGATGCCCCGCAACTACCGCAATGTGGCGGATCTGCCGGAGAGTCTGCGTCGCTCCATCGTCAGCACCGTCAGGACCGAGCAGTTCACCGAGTACTGGAAGGATCGCTGGTACCTGCAGGGCATCGGCTTCGTGGTGGCGATCACCGGGGTGTACCTCGCCGGTGTGCTGGTGGGGAATTATCTGGGACGCCGGCTGTACCTG
>CAZIXS010000012.1:0-18901 GCA_964543335.1 uncultured Phycisphaeraceae bacterium
GCCTCGATGCTCAAGCCGCTGCTGTACGGCCTGCTCATCGTCGGGCTGTTCTCTGCGGTCCTGTTCGTCCGCACCAAGCCGGCTCCGACACCGGAGGTCTTCCGGCAGGATCTGTCGGTCGCCGATGCACTCGATCTGGCCCGGGAATCTGACAAACCGCTCTTCGCGGTGATCACCGCCGACTGGTGCGGCCCGTGCCAGAACTACAAGCGTGGCGCGCTCGCCAGCGAAGAGGTGCAGGCCTGGCTCGCGGCGAACACCTTCCCCGTGATGGTCAACGCCGACACGATGAGCCGCACCGATGCGATGCTCTTGAACTTCGGCGGCTCGATCCCCGCGACGGCGATGGTCATCGACGGGCGCGTGGCCGGCCAATTCGAGGGCTCGATCGGCGCGGGCGCATTGATGGACTGGCTGGAAGCGAGCACGGGCGGGTAAGCGTCCGGGCTCGAAAGACGCGATCAATTGCAGGCGTTGCCGAACGCCGCGAGAACGATGTTGAGGTCGATCATGTCTACGGTGCCGCTCGCATCGGCGTCGCCGAATGGCGTGTCCTGCCCGTAGTTGGCAAGCACGCGGTTGAGGTCGGCGAGGTTGATTAGGCCGTCTCCGTTCACATCGCCGGTGCAGGTGCCGGTGAACTCGTAGGCCCCACGATCGACGACTGAGCCGATGATGCGCGGGTTACCGTCGAGGTCGAACTCGGAGGTGACGAACTCGTTCAGGCCGGCATTGATGGCGGGCGAGCCGGGTGCGAGGCGGAGGTCTTCGTCGCCGGTGTAGGGGATGCCATCGGGGCCGAGCGGGTCGAGGAAGAAGGCGCTGGCGTTGGATTCGAAGTCGAAGATCAGGTTCGTATCATCGAGAAAGTCGATAAGCGTCGGGAAAACTGTCGTCGAAAACACACTCGATCGGATGTCCTGAATCGGTTGAAACGGTGCGGTGACTGCTGCGAATGGTGTCGCGATGATGGAATTGAACATATCGATACGCGGCACACCCGGGATTCCAAGCGTTGTGAACTTGACAAATCTTGAACCCATAAAAGTCGAACTCTCGATACGAAGGTCTAGCACGCTGAAGACATGCGACTTTCCTGCGAAAGAAGAGTTAGAGATACGCACCGGCCAGATCGATTGTGAACGAATCGAGGCATCCAGTACACTGGCCGTAGCCAGATTACTCGTGACGCGACTTCGCGCAAGGTCGATCGGCCCTCCCCTCCAGACATCACCGATCAGTTTCAAGCCCGGCTGATTCAGATCGAGATCACACCCGACCATGCTGATCGCCCCGGCACCTTCCCGTGACCAGAAACCCGGGCTCGTCCTGTTCTCGACGATGCGGCTGCCGCCACCAACGACATTCGGAGCCATCAGGAGGATGTCCGTCGAGAATCGCGAATCCTCCAGGCGGAGGTTGGCATCGACCGTCTGGAAACCGATGAAGGGAACTCGGTAATCGACGGTGGTGTGCTCCATGGTGCAGTTGCGGATAGTCAGATCACCCGAGCCGAGAAACAGCAGCGTGCCGCCTCTTCCGAGACCATCCCAGCTCAGCCATTGCAAGCCGGGGCCGAAGCGCAGCAGGCGCCCGGCACCGTCACGAATGCGGAAACCGTCGACCACACCGCCTCCCCGCGCGCCAAGACTCACCAGCACATGCGGGGCGTTGTCCGCGTAGCTCTCCGAGTCCATGATGTCGTCGTTGCCGAGCACATCCCCCGTCAGGATCGTCTGGTTGGCGAGCCGGTCCCGTTGATCAGCACTCTCCTCCGTGCCCGCGAACCCGCCGAGCATGGTGACATTCTCCCGCAAGCGGAACCCGTTCCATCCCGAATCCGAGCAGATCGGCGCGTACAGGCCGGCGGCTACCCAGATCTCCACCGGACCGACGCGACTCGCCGCGATTTCGAGCGCCGCGTAGGGATTGGTGAACGCGCTCGCCCACGACAGCCCATCGCCGCCGTCGGGCGCATCGGCATCTACATACATCCGGATCGGTTTGGTCGAGAAATCCGTGACCATCGGGTCGACAAACACCCACGGCTGGCCGGGCAGAGCTTGATCATGCGGCACAAACTCGACACAACCCGCGTCCGCCGCGTACCCGTCCACACCCTCACCAGGTGTAACTTCGATCGCCCGAGGATTACCGAGCAGATCCACGGGCAGCGGCTCTTCCCGGTCGCAGTCACCATCCAGGTCGGCAAGATCGGTGTCGGAGATATCAAAGAGCAACCCGCTGATGGAGTGGGGTGTGATCGAGCGACCGATCGCCGCGCTATCGAATCCCAGAGATGGATCATCGTCCAGCGTGCCGAGCACACCGTCGGGACCGAGCAGATCGACAAACCCCGGATCCGCTTCGTGATTCAGGCTGAATCGTTGTTGGTAGGGGAAGTTTTCCTCATAAGCAGGATTGAACCGACCGAACAGGTTGGCGCGGACATCGAAGAAGTCCGTGCTGTAGGACGGCATCATGATCTCCGCCTCGAGTCCCGTTCCATTGAACGCGAAGTTGCGGTCGATGATGCAGTTGCGGAAGCGCGGCGGAAAATTCCCGCCGTATGCTCCGAAACCGCCCCCTTCGATCGATACATTCCCGACGAAGGTGCAGTGCGCGAACCTCGCCCCGCCGCCGCTTGTATCGACCGCCCCGCCGATCCCGCCGAGATCACCGTCGGCGATGTTCGCGGCGAAATACACATTCTGTGCGATCAGTTCCGCCACATCACCGAAGCGAATCCCGATCGCGCCGCCCGCGGGAGCGGTGTTCTGCAGGAATCGCGAATTCGCAACCACGACAACTCCCCTGGGCGCGAGCGCCCCGCCGTACGCCTCCGCGCGATTGTTGTGGAAGGTATTCCCGACGACCCGCGCGCTGCGTGCGATCACGGGCGAGCGATCGTCTCGCTCCATCGGCAGATCATCACCCGACGCGAAGCAGTACCTCACCGTGCAGTCGCTCATCCAGCGGAGTTCGTGTGCCGCGACGCGAGCGTGCTCGATCGTGATGCCATTGAGTTCGGTCTCGTTGGGCAGGAACAGGACCTTAGTGTTGTCGGCGTAGTTTGAGAAGCTCTCAGCATCGTCGTCGCCGAGCAGGTCGCCGGTGAAGACGGTGGGGTAGAGATCGAGGTCGCGCTCGTCGGGGTTCTTTGCGCTGCGACCGGCGTAGCCGCCTTTGAGCGATATCACGCCGACGAACTCCCCACTGATGGAGTTGTAGTTCAGCCCCGGCAACTCGATGGTCCGGTCGGGATCGAGCGTGTTGACCCCATTCACACGATCAGCCCGGTAGACGCCGCCCGCGACGCGGAACTCCACGATCTCCGTGTCGTAGTTGAACTTCGCCATGAACAGCGCATCCGGCAGCGACTGGTACGCGCTGGTCCACGACGAGCCATCGCCGCCGAGAGGCGCCGACGAATCGATGTAGACAATGCGGGCCACCGGATAGTTCGGCGAAGACGACAGCGTCACGATGTCTTCAAAGAATCTCAGATCCGTCGAGAACAGTTCACAGTTGCCATCGTCTCGCGTCGCACGGGAATAGATCTCCTGCAGCCGTTGCTCGGACGCCGCGAGGTCAGCGCCAATCTGCTCCGCACTCGACAATGGCCGATCAGCCGGCCACAGTGCGACCGGCGGCGAGACAGCGAAGGAGGAACAACACAGCATCAGGGCGGCAAACAGCGGCGTGGGGTGCGTCATGGGTGGCTCGGCTGGGAGGGGAGGAGGAGAAAGGGCAATTTCGTCGTAAGTCCATTATGGACAGATAATTACGCCAGTCAACACCAATGTGTGCATATTCGCACCGCAGCCCAAAACGCAACAACCGGGCCTTTCGGCCCGGTTGGCATTTCGTGTCTTGCTCTGCCGACCCTTACCGGCTCGATTCCGGACCGGCCTGCGGGTAGATCAGCACCCGGTCGTGCACCTGCAGCATCAGGTCATCGCGGCCATCGCCGGTCAGATCGCTGATGATCGCCTCGGAGGGCTCGAAGGTACGCCCGCCGCCTTGCTGGAAGAGACGCGTTTCGAACACCTTGAACTCGTTGGCAAAGTGCAGTTTGCGGGAAGCGCTGAAGGTGAAGATCTGGCACATCTGCTCGCTGGCATCCAGGACGATCATGTCCATGAAGCCATCGCCGTTCACATCGCCGAAGGTCAGATCGTGCTCGTAGCGAT
This sequence comes from uncultured Phycisphaeraceae bacterium, assembly GCA_964543335.1. Taxonomy (GTDB): domain Bacteria; phylum Planctomycetota; class Phycisphaerae; order Phycisphaerales; family UBA1924; genus JANSXG01. The sequence continues at coordinate 4,194 of CAZIXS010000012.1, forward strand.
CTTCAGCGTCCGAACGGTATACCGCGAACTCGTCGAGCGTCACGCGCTCGCCGGCGAGGCGGATGACCGCGAAGCTGTCTTCGGTCAGCGCGAGGATGTTCGGCGCACCGTCGCCCGTGAACGAACCGGCACGCAGCCCGGTGGTCCGCAGGCCGGGCGTGCGGAGCTTGTCGGCGATGCGCCAGGCGCCGGCGCTGTCGCGGCTCATCAGGATCAGAAGGTCCGATCCGGTGTCCGAGGCCGCGATCGTCTCGCGCCCGTCCACCTCCAGCGTCGTGAGCGCCGAGAGGCGGCTCGTCGCATCGGGCATGGTGATCTGATCGACCACGCGCCAGCCGGTCTGCGCGTCGTAGCGAGCGGCGCGGACGAAATTCTGGTCGGCGATGAGCAGCTCCATCGAGCCGTCGCCGTTCGCATCGAGCAGCGCCGTGTTCTCGGGGCCCGCCGCCTGGACGAGGCCGAACTGCGGCATCTCGCGGTTGGTCAGCACCTTCGGCTCCGGCGTGTCCACGCCGGTCACCATGATCATGGGCTCGTTGGGCGTGAACAGCGCGATGTCGGTCGTGCCGTCGCGGTCGAAGTCCGCCGCCAGGATCGACTGGGGCGGGCGGTTCACGCCTTCCAGAGGAACCATGACGGGGTCGCCTGAGGGCGTGTGGATTTCCACGGTGTGGTCACGACGGTCGCGCACCACGACCGCGAGTGCCGGGCCGCTGGAGGTCTGCATCGCGTTCATCGCGACGGGTGTGGCACCCGCGGTCGCGATCGAGATCGGCTGGGGGAAGCCCAGTCGCCCAGTGGAGGCGTCGTACTCGGCGACGCCCACCGTCTTCTCTTCTTCCGAGAGCACGAACACCACCGGCTCGGCGCTGTCCCACAAACCGGTCGCGATGACCTTGGGCTGCTTGAACGCGCTGAACATCTGGCCCGGGCCGATGCCGACCCCTTCGCTCTGCTTGTAAAGCACGATCGAATTGGCGGAGTTGTCGGTGCTGATCAGGTCGAGCATGCCATCGCCGTTCAGGTCCGCCGTGACGACCGAACGGTCGCGGTTGGCGCCACCCCGGAAGGCGTACACCTCGGGGAGAGCTTCGCGCTCCGCCGCGGCGCCGGCCTCGGACAGGTTCTCGACCGATTCGGTCGACAGGTCGTAGAGCACCACACGGCGGGTTTGCGCCTCGATCACACCGATCGAGGCAGCGTCCCGACCGGGCATGCGCACGGTCTGCACCTCAATGACATTGGGCATCTCGAACCGCAGTTCGGCACCGAGCAGGCCCTGCTTCGTCGGGAGGTTCGCGCCGACCACGCGCTCCTGCATCCACATCCGCAGCGGGGCGTCGGCCTGCGGCACCACGCCGAGAATCTCTGACAGCCCGTCGCCGTTGAAGTCGTCCACGAAGATCGCCACGACCTGGCCACCCGAACCGAGGATCTTGGGCTCACCGACCGGACCAGACTCGCCAAGCTCGAACACCTGGATCCGTCCATCCACGATGACGGTCAACTCGGGCTTCTCATCACCTTGGACATCGGCGATCGCCAGAGCCGCCGAGCCGGTGCTCAGACCCCGGGCCCGCTGGCGGTTGACGACTTCGAAGGTCATGGTCTGGGTCTGGCGGACCGTCACGATCTCCGCCGGTTGGCCGTTGTAAAGAATGTCCTGAAGACCGTCGCCGTCCATATCGTGGATCACGAAGGCCGTGACACGATGGGCGAGGGGAACATCAACCCGGTCGTACCACTCGCTGGGAGGAAGTTCGTTGGAGTTGAAACCACGCTCCCGCTCGGAAAACGACCGTGGCTCCGACCGCTGGGTGTGAATCTCCAAGCGGCTCTTGCGGTTGTTGACCACCACCAGATCCATCAGACCGTCGTCGTTCATATCCGCACTGAGAACCGGGCCGGCCCCGTCATCGATGACGACCACGCGGGGCGACTCGAACCCGAAGTAACCCGCCAGATCAGGGGAAGTCTGTGCGGAAACCGAACCGACGCCCACGCACAGGCCACACAGAGCAGGCAGGGCCTTGGCGGAGCAAGGGGTCACGAAACGGAGCGAACGGGGCATGATCATGGCGACTCCCAACAGGAACCCATGCCGAAGCAGGGGGAGAGGTACGGATGGCTGCAAAACAGGCATTTCGCGTCACAAACGCCCAAAATGCCTGTCCAGAACAAAAACTACGCGTCGACCGGGCACTATACCCTGTGGTGGAGAAGGGACCTGTCCCGATCGGCACCCGTTTGGACGGGTCCCGCGCAGCAGACTCCCTATCATGTACGCACAACCGGGCCTCGGGCTGCGGGTGGTGAAAGCCGACGCAGCCAAGCCCGAACATTTGTCCGGAGGAGAGCGCCATCCGTTCGCGCCTCGATCGCTCCTCCCAGAAGTCCCCGCATGGCCTCAACAGCCAGCATCGGAGCAATCGTTTATGCGTTTCCAGCATGCAGCCCGTCTCGCCAGCACCATCGCTCTTCTCGCCGGACTCTCGGTCGGGGCGACAGCCCATGCCCAGTCCAGTGACGAGCAGGGTTCACTGACGATCGACACCATCACCCTCAACGACGGCAAGACCATCATGGCGCCGATCCTCAAGGAGACCGCCGAGAAAGTCTGGCTGGACATGGGCTTCGATGTGCTGGTGGTGCCGCGGTCCGACATCCGCTCGATTCTTCGCGCCGACCCCGCGGATGCGGCCGCCGACGAGGGCGATGACTCGGCGCTGTTCTTCACTGTCCCCAAGGGCTCCCTGCCCGAGTCCAGCCCGCGTGAACTGGCCCGCACCATCGGCGAGGCCGTCATCAAGGTGTCCACGCCTTCGGGCCTCGGCTCCGGCTTCATCATTCACCCCGAGGGCTACGCGATCACGAATGCCCATGTGATTCAGGGCGAACAGAAACTCGAAGTCACCCTCTTTGAACAGGGCGAACGCGAGTTTCAGCGGTCCACTATCGAGAATGTCGAGATCATCGCGGTCAACAACCACATCGACCTCGCGCTGATCAAGATCACCCGCCCCGACGGACGTCCCTTCCGGTATGTCCCGATCCAAGCCACCGAGAGCCTCGCGGCTGGCGAGGAAGTCTTCGCCATCGGCAACCCGCTCGGCCTCGAGCGCTCGCTGAGCACCGGTGTCATCGCCACCACCCAGCGAAACTTCGAAGGCCTGACCTTCATCCAGACCACCACCCAGATCAACCCCGGCAACTCCGGCGGCCCGCTGTTCAACCTGTATGGCGAGGTCATCGGCTGCACGAACATGGGCATCCCCTCCGGCGAAGGTCTGGGCTTCGCCATCCCCGCCCGCTACATCAAGGACTTCATCCGCAACAACGACGCGTTCGCGTACGACAAGAACAACCCCAACTCCGGGTACAACTACCTCGCCGGCCCGCCGCGCTCGCAGTTTGGCACCCCCTCGGTCTTGGAAGACGACACCGCCGAGGACTGAATCAGTCTGACCCTGACCCCGCCGCGCCGCACCACGGCCAGGCATTCCTTGCTTTTTCACTTACGAAACGGATACCACAAACATGAAGACGCTTTCTCTGAAGACTTCGATCCTCTGTCTCGCGGCCGGCCTGCCCATCAGCGCCACCGCGCTCGCCGCCCCCGTCAAGATCGCCGATGTGGCGCCCCGCTCCAGCGTGGTCGTTCTCGGTGTGGACGACTTCGCCGCGCTCAAGGGCGCGTTCGAAGAGAGCGGTTTCATGAAGATCTGGAACGACGCCGCGATCCAGGATTGGCTCGGTGACGCCATCGACGAGGCGATCGAGGGCCTGAACGACGAGCTCTCCACCCTCGGCTTCAGCGTCGATGACCTGTCCATGCCCGTCGGCGCGTTCGGCTGGGCGCTCTATGTCGACAACATCGGCGACAACATCGAGGACTCCAGTTACCAGATCATCGGCGTGAGCGACTTCGGCGACGGCGCGGAGCGCATGACCGAGCTGCTCAAGACCACGCTCGAAGAGGCCGTCGAGGCCGGTGACATCGACCTGACCGAAGAGGAATACCGCGGCGTCACCGTCTGGACCATCACCGAAGTCGAAGAAGAGATGGACGACGAGTTCATGTGGGATACGGGCGGCCCCGAGCTGTTCAAGGAAACCTACATGGCCCGCGTCGATGGCCAGATCATGTACTCCACGCAGCTCTCCTCGCTGGAGCGCGCCATCGATCGTTCGCAGGGCGACCAGGTGCCCTCCATCACTTCGGATGCCGAGTTCAACGCCGCCCGCGCCGCGGTTGGCGAGCACCAGGGCTACCTGGTTGCGCTGACCAGCCCCCTGTTCTCGCTGACCCAGCTCGCTGAGGCCCAGATCGCGGAAGAGGCCGCCCAGTTCGGTCAGCCGGCACCGCCGATCATGCGCATCGTCGGCGCTTCCGGTCTCGACCAGTTCCGCTCGGTCTCGATCGGTATGAACGCCTCCGCGGCTGACAGCGTCATGGAGCAGACCTTCAGCGTCCGCTTCCCCGAGCGTCGCGGCCTGCTGACCCTCATCCCCACCGAGAACAAGCCCTTCACCGCCCCCTCGTTCATCGACGCGGACGCGGCCTCGGTCAGCATGATGCAGGTTGACTTCCCCAAGCTGTTCCCCGCGGTGCGTCAGATCATCAACTCGCTGCCGCAGGAAATGTCGCAGATGGCCAACATGGGCATGATGCAGGCCCAGATGATGGCTGGCCCGATCTTCAACAGCCTCGGCCCCGAGGTCTATCAGGTCCAGCACATCGCCAAGCCCTACAGCCCCGACAGCTTCAAGCAGTATGTCGCGATCCGGACCAGCAATGAAGCCGCGCTCTCGCAGGCCATCACCGGTCTGACCCAGCAGTTCGGCTTGCCCGCCCGCCAATTCGAGGGCGCGCAGATCTGGGACATCGATCTTGGTGGTATGGGAATTCCCATGCCCGCCGGCGACGGTTTCTCGATCGGCCTCGGCCAGGGCTTCTTCTTCGTGGGCCAGACGCCGGTCATCGAGTCGGCTCTGCGGACCGGTTCCAACCCCGATGCCGCTCGCCTCGCCAACGAAGATCGCTTCAAGAGCGCGGTCCAGGAAATGTCCGCCCAGGGCCTTTCCTTCGGCTGGACCGACACCCGCGAGTATGTGGAATACCTCGAGTGGATGGGCCGCAACTCCGAGCAGATCTACCGGGCCCAGCTCGAGCAGGTCTTTGGAGATGACCCTGAGTTCCAGGAGTTCATCGAGGAAGATCTTCGCGAGTACCGCGAGAACATGCCTGAGTTCCTGAAGAACATCCCGAACCTCGAGGTGATCTACCAGAACCTCGGCGATGTGATCAACGACACCCAGATCACCGAAGGCGGCATCATCAGCCGCATCCGCATCCTCAAGCCCTGATCTTCACTGAACACGGTGGAACTCAAAGCCCGGCTCCTCGGAGTCGGGCTTTTTCATGCGCACCCCTCTCCGCTGTTCAGACTCCTGCCAGCTCGACTTTGACCGGACCGGTCTTCGTGAGCGGAGCACCGGCTCGTTCGTCGATCCATTCGAACTCGACATCCGCATCAACCAGTTTGAAGAGCGCGCCGAGATGACGCTCGATGCTGCGCTTCGCGTCGTTGATGTAGCGGGCTTCGTTGGTCTCGAACAGGCTCGCCGCCTGCTCCTGGGCGGTATCGATCAGTGCACCCTGTCGCTCGGCGTTCATCTGGATGACATCCAGAAGGCCCAGAATCCGCCCCGCCTGCACATCGTAGGGCGTGACATCCGTCAGACGCAGGGTGCCTTCGATCTCGGGGAGAACGATCCGGAACAGAGGGCGCTCTCCGTACGCATCCTCCACGCGCTGAACATCGGTCTTCTTCAGACGCGAGAGGTCCACGGCGTACTGCTTTTCGAAGTGGAAGATCATCGCCAGCTTGGCCTGACTGAGCAGCAGCGGCGGGAGCCACGCCCATCCCTTCTTGCTGGTGGCGATCTCCTTGGCGTGCACCTCAAGGCCGACCAGTTTGCCCACCGCGCGCACCCGCTCGGTCAGCATGTCAGTCCGGATAACTTCGGGCGCCCGCTCACCGGCTCGCCTGAGCCACAGCATCACCACCGCCGCGAGAAGCAGGCCGGAAAGCACGCTCAATGAAATGATGATCAGGGTTTCCATCGCAGTCTCGTTGGGATCATAAGCCGCCGGATTGCGTCACGCCCGCTTCGGGACACTCGATCCACGGCTGCTGGACCGGCCATTTACCGATCCTGAGGCTCGGAATCCGGCAACCCCGCGTCGATACCGATCTCGATGGCGCGGATCACGAACTGCGAACCGATGGCCAATAGCACCCCCGCCAAGCCACAAACGGCCACGACCACAAGGGTGAGCACGATGGGTGACCAACCGGTCATCATCGAGCGGACGGTCGGCGTGAGGAACGCCGCCCCTGCTCCGATGGCCGGGGCGCTCAGCGCGATCCCGGCGAGTACCTTCGGGAGGGTGTGGCTTGGTTTGCGAACCAGAACCACAAGAACGGAAAGCCCACCCATCGCCAGCGCCAGAACGATCTCTGCCAGAGCCAGCGGCCGCAGCGGAATCCCAAAGACCTCGAGTCGAGGCAGCCCCGAACGGATCAGCGATGGCTCACTGAGTGCACCGGAAACCAGCAGCACGCCCGCGACGATCAGCGGGGTCATGGCCGGGCCGGACGCGAATCGTCCCGCCGCCGAAAGCACGCCCATCGTGCAGGCCACCAAGGCGCACAACTGGAACATCATCATCCAGAACCCGCCAGGGGTCGGATCAGCGAAGAGCGTCTGCGAAAGACCCAGACCGAAGCCCGCCAGCGCGATCAGGCCACCGAGGCCGCTCAGACCGCCTATGGTGCGCCGGAGCAGCGGCGGCGGCGGCACCATCTGTGCCGAGACGACAGGGCCAGATTCCACGGGCCGGTAGGGCGTGTTCCTGGGCTCGGCTTTGGATGAAGCGCTCGCGCTGGTCATGGCAACCACGGTATCGCCCGATTCGGTGCCAATCCATCACCGAAGGCAGTATGGAGACCGAAAACTGACCCGGAACATGCGGTTTGTGACCCGTTCAGGCCGCCTCGCGATGCCCGAGGGGGTCCTCATGATCGCCGAAGACGGTGATTCGGCCCCTGCCGGCCCGCTTGGAAGCGTACAGGGCCATGTCCGCCATCCTTCGCAGGGTCGCGGCATCCTTCGCGCCGTGCGCCTGAACCGCCGCGATCCCGACCGAGAGCCCCGGCCAGGGGCAGCGCAGTCCCAGACCTTCGGGGTGCCCCCGGAACAGTTCGGCGATGCGCGCGGCCACGCGCGCGGCATCAGCGACCGAGGCGCCGGCCACGGCGAAGAACAACTCGTCCCCACCGACGCGTGCACCAAGGTCACGCTCGCGCACATGCCCACGGATGATCTCCCCCACCGCGATGAGGGCGGCGTCGCCCTTCTCGTGCCCCAGCGTGTCGTTGAGCTGCTTGAAATGGTCGAGATCGATGGCCATGAGACAGACCTCGAAGCGCTCACGCAGCGCTCGCTCGATCATCTTCTCCAGCCCGGTCTCGAAGCCGCGACGGTTGGCCAGGCCGGTTAGTTCATCGGTGTGGCTCATGCGCGTCAGGTGCGCGGTCTGCTTGGAGGCCGTCTTGACCACGCGGTCTTCGAGATCACGCCGGAGCATTGTGGCCTCAAGGCGATCCTTGTGTGCGTCGACCATGGCCTGGTGCATCACGGTGCAGAGTTCGGCGTATGGGTGGTCGGGATCGATGGCTTCCAGCGCTTCGAAATACGCTCGCCGATCGACCGAGGACAGTCGCTTGATCCGCCTCACGATGGCGTCCCGATCCGACCGCAGCTTGCGTTCTTCGGTGCCAAAGAGAGCCAGACCAGCAAGAAGCCCGGAAGCGCCACCGCACAGCACTCCTGCCAGCATGACACCGAGGGTGTTGATGCCGAATTCCGTCCCGAGAAGAACCGCAGCAGCTCCGATCCCTGCGGCCAGGCAGCACATGAGCAGCGCGCGGACCGATCGCGCGGACCTTCGGACCGGGGCCGTAATCTGTTTCGGCCAGCCTTGTTGCTGCTCGGGTTGTGCCAATGCGTCCACTCCTCGCCCGGCGCACCATCGCTCGTGGTGGCCATGATTACCTTCGGCCATTCGAGGATGGGTTCTCAGGCCACGCGAATACAGCATCGTGATTGACTGGCGGGAGACCTGCCAGAACGCTCAAATCACCCTGTTTCCAGTGTGGTGGTTATGTGACCTGCGCAATCAGGAAGGTTACGAAGCGCTGGGGTGCCAGATGGTCTTCATCTCGACCAGCGGCTCGATCCGCCACGGGCTCTCGCAAGCCTCATCGTCGTAGAAATCGACCCGGTCCTCGACGCGGACGCGTTTGATGTTCTCGGACGCGCCCATACGCAGAGCCGCGGCGTGGGCTTTGCTCAGCCCAACGCCGACGATCGCGTTCACATCCCGGTGATTGGCGATGTGCTCGATGAGTTCGGCGCGCTGGCCGGTGAGCAGGTTGATCACACCGGCAGGGACATCGCTGGTGGCGCAGACCTCGCCGAGGACGCTCGTGGCGATCGGGTACTTCTCGCTGCCGAGCGCAACCACGGTCGAGCCGGAGCAGAGGGCAGGGGCCATGAGCGTGATCAGGCCGAGCAGACTCGGCTCGTCGGGCGCGACCACGACGACCACACCCGTCGCCTCCGGGACCGTGAAGTTGTAGTACGGCCCGACGACGGGGTTGTGGCAGCCGAGCACCTGCGAGAACTTGTCGGCCCAGCCGGCGTAGGCCACCAGCCGATCGGCCGAAGCCTCGACCTCCTTGCGGGCCGCGCGGAGGTCGGCATCGGTCGTCTGCTTGATCAGCTGGGCGAACTCTTCGGCCTTGCCCTCAAGCATCTCGGCCATGCGGTAGAGGATCTGCGAGCGGTTGTAAGCGTCGCGCCCCATCCAGCCCGGCTGCGCAGCCCGTGCGGCGACCACCGCGTTGCGGAAGTCCTTGCGTGAGGCGTGGCAGACATGGGTGATGGTTTTACCCGCCGTATCGGTGATGGCGATGGACCGGCCGCTCTCAGTGCGCGGGAACGCTCCGCCGATGTACAGCTTGTAGGTCTTCGCCACGCTCAGTCTCGCCGCCATGCCGATGTGCTCCTTGCCGGAATCAGCGTCCGGAACCAAGGTTATAGGTGATCTGCAGGTTCGCCGAAACCTCGATCTCGCCGGCCTCGATGGGCGTCGGCGCGGAGTCGGCGGCCATCGCACGGAAAGATTCCGCGCCGCGCTGCATGATCGGCACGGATACGCCCTGCTCGGCGACCTCGACCAGCCCGACCAGCGGGCGTCCGAGGGCATCGGCGATGGTTTCGGCCTTCATGCGGGCGTCCTCGACGGCACGCCGCAGGGCATCCCGCCGCGCGCCGGAGTCGTCCTTGAGCGAGAAGGCCACGCCCTGGAGCTGGTTCGCGCCCGTCTTCATGGCCGCGTCGATGACGGTGCCGGTGCGGTCAATGTCGTCGATGCGCACGCTCAGGGTAATGGATGCGCGGTAGCCGACGATCTCGGGCTCACGGTCGCGCTGGTAGTTGTAGACCGGCGAGAGGGAGAGGCCCGAGGTCTGGATCATGAGACCCTCGATCTCGAGCTCGCGGATGGCCTTGGTGGCCTCATCGATGATCTGGTTGACTCGCGACTGGGCTTCGAGGGCGGTGTCGGCCTGGTGCCACGCGCCGAGGGACACGGTCGCGCGGTCGGGCTTCACGAAGACCGAGCCCTTGCCGGACACAGTAACGACGGGCATCTCGGCGACGGCACTGGCCTCGGCGGGCATGGCACAGACGATGGCGGGGGCGATCAGGCCACAGACGAGCAGGGAAGAGGGGTTCAGAGTCATTGGTTCATCTCGCTTTCGTAGAGACCGGCCCATCCCGGTACGAGGTTGTAGGGGGGATCCCGGCCCGCGGGTTCATCGGATTCGTGGAATCTCTGAAAGTCTAGCCAACCCTGCATGAATCTGGTGCCACTGGCGGCTTGCCCGCCAGTGCGGGGCCGTACGAACCGAAACTACGCCGAAGAGCTGTAAAACAGCGTAGATTCGTGGTTCATTGATGAAGATCGGCATGTGTTCAGGAACCGATAGCCCGGCACTGGCGGACAAGCCGCCAGTGGCACCATTAGAGCCCGAATCGTTCTCGATCGATGCGGGGCATCCAATCTGGCGGTGTCCACATTCGATCGTTCCATTCTCTGGCGCTCGACCACGGCCAATCGTCTTCGCCTGAGCAACGGCCTCGGCGCACTGGGTTCGAGTGGATGTATTGCAATTTCTCTCGAATCTGATCCGGACCCGTCAGATTCCGATCGTACCCGCCGCCCTCCTGCCAGAACCTGAAAGCCCGTTTGCCGGGACGCTCATCGACCGTGAGTCGTTCAACCATCTCGGGATCAACTTCGAGCAGCCGTTTCTTGATCTGGTATGAACTCGGACGCTTGATGCCTGAGAGAAGTGGAGCGATCTCACCATCCGACTCCCGACGAGGTGCGACGACGAGATGCACATGCTCCGGCATCACCACAAAGCCGAACACCGACCAGTTCAGACGCTCGGTCGTTCGGCGGATCGCGTCTAGAGCGATTTGCGCTGCGGGTGGATCGGAAAGCTGTGTGAAAAGTGGTTGCCTGCGATAGGTCGAAAAGGTCAGAAACCGCGAAGTCGCGCCGTCATCGAAGTGACGGACACGCTTTCGGGATGGAGCGTGAGCATCCATGCTTCAGAACTTCACATACCCCCGAAGCCCCTGCATCCCCCCCTCGCGACCGAAGCCCGACTCTTTGTACCCGCCGAACGGGCTCGCAGCGTCGAACCTATTGAAGGTGTTGCACCACACCACGCCGGCCTTCAGCTTGCCTGCGAGCTCGAACATCTTCGAACCCTTGTCGGTCCAGATGCCCGCCGACAGTCCATACGGTGTATTGTTCGCGCGCTGGATGGCTTCTTCGGGCGTGCGGAAACTCATCACCGCCAGCACCGGGCCGAAGATTTCCTCGCGCGCGATCTGGTGGCTCTGCTGCACGCCGGTGAAGAAGCACGGGCGGCACCAGTAGCCCTTGGCCGGCACTTCGCCGCCACCGGGGACATGGACGACCGCCCCCTCCTCTGACCCTATCTTTAGATACCGATTGATCGTCGCGAGCTGCTCCTTCGAATTGATCGCGCCGACATCGGTGTTCTTGTCCAGCGGGTCACCGACGCGCAGCGACTTCATCCGCCATTCGAGCCGGCGGATCACCTCATCGAGCACCGACTCCTGCACGAACAGGCGGCTGCCCGCGCAGCAGACATGGCCCTGGTTGAAGTAGATGCCGCTGATGATGCCCTCGATCGCCTGATCGATCGAGGCGTCCTCGAAGATAATGTTCGGGCTCTTGCCGCCGAGCTCGAGGGTGCAGGGGATGTCCCGCTCCGCCGCCGCGGCCGCGATCTTCTTGCCCACGCTCGTCGAGCCGGTGAACGCCAGCTTGTCGAGACCCTTGTGAGAGGCGAGCGCCTGACCGGTTTCGCCGTCGCCGGTGATGATGTTCACCACTCCCGCAGGAAGTTCGCACTCGTCGAAGATCTCCGCGAGGCGCAGGGCCGTCAGCGGCGTGGTTTCGGCGGGCTTGAGCACCACCGTGTTGCCGCAGGCCAGCGCCGGCGCGATCTTCCAGGCCGCCATGAGCAGCGGGAAATTCCACGGAATGATCTGGCCGCAGACTCCGACGGGCTGCGGATCGCGGTTCGGAAAGGCGTACTTCAGTTTATCCGCCCAGCCGGCGTGGTAGAAGAAGTGCTGGGCGGCGAGAGGCACATCCACATCGCGGCTTTCCTTGATCGGCTTGCCGCCGTCCATCGACTCCAGCACCGCGAGTTCCCGCGCCCGCTCCTGAATGCGCCGGGCGATGCGGTACAGGTACTTGCCGCGCTCTTTGCCCGAAAGCTTCTTCCAACCGGTGAGGGCCGACTTCGCGGCATCAACCGCCTTGTCCACATCCTTGGCCGTGCCCTGCGTGAGCTTGGTGAGCACCTTTTCGTTCGCCGGGTTGATGCTGCTGAAGAACTTTGTGGTCTTCGTGGGCGAGGTGAACTTGCCGTTGATGTAGTGGCCGTACTGCTCGGCGATCTCGACCTTCACGGATTCCGGCGCGGGAGCGTAGTCCCACGATTCCCCGAAGCGGAGCGATCGTGTTTCGGCGGCCGTGGTGCTTGTGGTGGGCTCGTTCATGGTTCAGGCCTCGGAGAAATCGTCGGGGGACATGTAGTGACCGGTGCGCCGGCGAGCGAGTTGCATCAGCAGATCATTGGCGAGACTCGAGGCGCCGAAGCGGAACAACTCTGGCGTCATCCAGTCATCGCCGAGAGTCTCCTTCACCATGACCAGATAGTGCAGCGCCTGCTTGGACGAGCGGATGCCGCCGGCCGGCTTCATGCCGATTTTGATGCCGGTCTTGAAGTAGTGATCGCGGATCGCTTCGAGCATGACCAGCGTCACGCCCATCGTCGCCGCGGGGTTGACCTTGCCGGTCGAGGTCTTGATGAAATCGTGCTCGGTGAGACCGGCGTTCATCGCGAGGTCACTGGCCTCGCGCACGAGGTCGTAGGTTTCGAGCTCGCCGGTTTCGAGGATCACCTTCAGGTGCGCGGAACCGCAGGATTCCTTCACCGCGGCGATCTCGTCGAACACCTTGCCGCGCTCGCCCGACAGGAACAGGCCGCGGCTGATGACCATGTCGATCTCGTTCGCCCCCGCCTCGACGGCGCGACGAACATCGTACAAACGCACCTCCAGCGGGTACTGACCGGAGGGGAAGCCGGTCGCGACGCTCGCAACGGACACGCCCTTGCCGGCCTCGGTCTTGTCGAGCTCGGCGCGGGCGACCTTGACGAGTTCGGGGTAGACGCACACCGCCGCGACTGGCGGGAGCGAGGGATCGGTCGGGTCGGGAAGCACGGCCTTGCGGCAGAGCGAGCGGACCTTCTCGGGCGAGTCCTTGCCCTCCAGAGTGGTCAGATCGACCATCGAGAGGGCGAGGCGCAGTCCGGCGTCCTTGGCGCTGGTCTTGATGGAGCGCGTCGTGAACTCGGCGGCCCGCCGGTCGGCCATCACGCGATCTACGGTCACAGTACGGGTCATGCCCACAGTGTAGCCGAGGCACCCAAACCCTGATCATTCACGGGTTTGCGAATCAGGCCATCCGCACCACCACGCTCCCCCGCTTGCGATCGCTGTCCACCCGCCGGTACGCCTCAACAATCTCCTCAAGCGCAAACTCCCGGTCGATCACCGATCGGTACGCCCCCTCCTCCATCAGCACGCGGCAGCGCTCGAGATCCTGCGCCGACTGCGGGTCCACACCCGTCCGGAGCTTCCGCCCGCGAAGCCCGTTCGTGAGCAGCTGCCCGACTTCCCGCAGCCCCATCACCGCCGCGAGGAAACGCCCGCGCTCGGTCATGATCCGGCTGCACGCTCCGAGGCTCGTCACGCCGACCGTATCGAACACGAGATCGAACGGCTCCCCGACTACCGCCGGGTCCGTGCAGTCCTGCTTGGTGTAGTCGATGGCCCGCTCCGCACCGAGGGACTCGACCAGCTCAACATTCGTACCGCTGCACACCCCCACCACCGCCGCACCGGCATGCCTGGCGATCTGCACCGCGGCGCAACCCACCGCGCCCGATGCACCGACCACCAGCACCCGTTCACCCGACTTGATCTTCCCGAGCGTGTGCAGGAAGTACCCGGCGGTGAGGCCGCCGAACGGCACGCCCGCCGCCTCCTCGAAACTCATTGCCTCTGGTTTGCTCGCGATCGCCCGATCCTCATCCATCGCCAAGAGTTCGCAGTGCGTGCCGGTCCCCGCCTTGAACGGTGCGGCACCGAACACCGCGTCTCCCACGGCAAAGCGGGTCACGCCCTGACCGACCTGCTCGACGACCCCTGCGAACCCCGTTCCCAGAATGGTCTTGCGTGGCCGCACGATCCCCAGCATCAGGCGGGCGGGGATCCAGAACATTGCCCGCGGCAGATCGAACGCTCGCACACGGGCATCGCCTCGCGACACATCCGCCGCGCGGATGCGCACCAGCACCTGACCCGGTTGGATCCGCGGGTCCGGCATCTCCTCAATGGAAACCACATCCGGAGGCCCATACCGACGCACCACCGCTGCTCGCATGCCTGTCCTATTCGTTGTGGGAAACGGCTGGCCGACTCCCGATAGGAGCCCGCACACCAAGAGACTGTGTGATCCGCGCTCAGCGGCGCTTCTTCATGTACCAGTGAATTGCCATCGAACCGTACACATGCGTTTCCGGTCCTTCCGCACCCTCGATGTCCAGATCCATGATCACGCGTTCGCCCGGCTCGGGCTGCAGGAGATCGTCCTCAGGTTCGGGCAGTGAACCCTCGATCGCCGCGGATTCGGGATCGTCGAAATCATCGATCGTGAACGCGGTTTCGCTCGGGTACGGGCCCTCGTCCTCCTCATCATCATCCGGCTTCACCGGACCGCCCTGGTACCGCTTGCCGTCAACCATCCGGTCGATCACCGGCCAGGGCGTGCGCAGGATCGCGAAGCCCTCATCATCGAGCAGCTGCACCAGTCGCGAGAACTGGCCGAAGATCCGCTCACGCTGGGCCGGATCGAGGATCATGGGGTACGGCGGATCAAAGAACACGATGTGCACCGG
>CAZIXS010000012.1:19001-41374 GCA_964543335.1 uncultured Phycisphaeraceae bacterium
GGGCGTGTCACGCTCGCGTCTTTGGGAGTCTTGAGTTGGCGTCGGCGGTACTCGCCACTGATGATCCGGATCATGGTTGGCCTGTTCGTTCTCAGAAGCGGATGACGATCGAGCCATAAAGACCCGCGGTGGCGATGGACCAGTCGATCTCATCGAGCCCCGAGCCGGATTCGTAGCTGGTTTGAAGGTGGCGAAAACCGATCTCCGCGCCAATGTTCTCGGCCAGCTGTGCCCGGAAGGCAACCTCGACATTCCACGCGAAGTCCGATCCGACGCCGAAGCCGCCGACATCACCCCGCAGCTCCAGGCCGAGGCCGTGCGGAAGGTCGAGCGTCATGCGAGCGCCAAGGACAGGATCGATCCAGGTCTCCCCGATATCGATGAGCGAGCCCCCGCCGATCTGGTTCATCGAATAGTCGAGGTGCCAGACGCGTGCACCCGCCGTGACGTCGAAGAACACCCCAACGCCATCGGACGGGACCGAATACGGATCCGGCGCAGGCCCATCGCCGCCGTTGTCGATCGGCAGCTCAGCGAATCGGTACGCCAGCAGGAGATCAGCGCTCCAGTAATCAATCTCATACGACACCCGATCGCCTGCGTTGATGGTGGTGCCGCCAGAGACGAAGGAGCCGCCGGTCACGGTGGCGTCCTGATCAATGTTGAAGACGAACCCGCTTGCGAGCACCGTCCATTTGTCGCGCCGGAACGCGAGTTCGAAGCGCGGGGCGAGCTGGACATCCGGCTGATCGATGATGTCGATGTCGAACTCGGTGCCACCGCGAAGCGTCTGGTTGCCGTTCAGCGACGGGAACCACAGCGATGCCGTGGCCCGGGCCTTCCAGCTGGCCGCCCGGTCGATGTTGAGCGACACACCCTCGCCCACCGACCCGCTTGCCGCCCCGCTGGATGGCGTGGCCCGTGTGTCCTCAAGAACAGTCTCGACAGACTGGGCGAACACCGGGGTCGAGACGCAAAGCAATGCGGTGCAGATGAGCAGACTTTTGGGATCAGGCACGGTGGTCGGTCTCCGGCGCGTGGCAAATCACGCCCGTTTGGGTCGATTCTGGTCTTTGGTCGCGTACTCTACCGGAGTCATGCACACGCCCGCGAACGATGAGCCCAACCCGCAGCCCGGCGCAGAAGACGCCGGCAAGGTCCGCCTCGGACCGGGGGTATTTGTTCGGGAGAGCGATCTGACCTTTACCGCGACCCGCTCCTCAGGGCCGGGAGGCCAGAATGTCAATAAAAGGAGCACCCGCGTCGAGCTTCGGGTGGCGGTGGACTCGATCCCACTGGATCCAGGCGCGAAGCGTCGATTGCTGCGTCTGGCCGGCTCCTGGCTGGTTGGAGATGGGGAATTACTCATTGCTTC
Organism: uncultured Phycisphaeraceae bacterium; assembly: GCA_964543335.1. Classification (GTDB taxonomy): domain Bacteria; phylum Planctomycetota; class Phycisphaerae; order Phycisphaerales; family UBA1924; genus JANSXG01. The sequence continues at coordinate 20,377 of CAZIXS010000012.1, forward strand.
CCAGGACGAGCGATCCCAGAAGCGCAACAAGGACGATTGCCTGGCCAAACTGAGGGATCTGGTGATCCGAGCGTTGACCAAGCCCAAGCCGCGGGTCCGCACCAAGCCCACTCGGGGCTCGGTCGAGCGTCGTCTGCAGGCCAAGCGGGAGCAGGCGGACAAGAAGCGTCGCCGGAACCCACCGCCGCGTCCCGAATGATCCTCGCCCATTCGAGGTTATCGGACCTTTATTTCCCTGATTCTGGTCGGGATGAGTGGAAATCCGGCTCCGAATTGCGAAGATCGCGCTTGCCTGCGAGGTGGTCACAAGTATGCTTCTGGAGCGCGAGTAAAACATTTTACTCACGCTTGGTTTTCTCGCGTCCTAAACGGACGCGTCTGGTGGGCTCAGATGAGCCGCAAACTTGGTGTTTGACGCTTCTGCGTGGCTGATCGCTCGGAGAAGCGGTGAGCAAAAGAGCCGGTAAATCGTTTTACCAGCCGCAAACCTGTGCGAGGCCCGATCCGGAAGGGCCTCTCCAAATTGGAGATGAGAGAAATGAAGAACTTTGTGTGCATCGCGGCAGCGCTGGCCTGCAGCGGATCGGCGTTCGCCGGTGCCTCCATCAATGGTGCCGATTTCGCCAACAAGTATGGCTCCCCCCTTTGGGCTCAGACCATCGGCACCGGCTTCGGCAACAACACCGACAGCTCGATCGATTTCGCCAACGGCTCCGAGATCAACGCGCTCTACGCGAGCGTCTCGGGTGGCATGCTGCGCCTCGGCGTGGCCGGCAACCTCGAAACCAACTTCAACAAGCTCAACATCGTTCTGGACTACGCCGCGGGCGGCCAGAACACCCTGTCGGGCCTGGCCAACCTTGGCAACCTGAACGGCCTGACCATGGACGCCGGCTTCGAGGCCGACGCGGTTCTGAGCTTCACCAGCGGCAACAGCCCCATCCAGTGGTACGTCGATGGCTCGCTGGCTGACGGCACCGGCGGCTTCCTCGGCGGTGGCGCGGTCTCCGGCCCCCTGAGCGTTCAGCTCGCCGGCGCGGACATCACCTTCGCTCAGGACAACTCGAATGTGGGTGGCGTCGCCGGTCTGGGCGAGCCCTTCACCTCCGATCCCGCCAGCGTGACCACCGGCGTTGAGATCATCATTGATCTCGCCGCGCTCGGTTGGGACGGCGCCTCGGACATCCTGATCGCTGGCTGGGTGAACGGCAGCGGCAACGACTTCCTGTCCAACCAGGTCATCGGTGGTCTCGCTGACGGCACCGGCAACCTCGGCGGTCCTGCCGGTGTGGACTTCAACCAGTTCGAAGGCGACCAGTTCGTTCGTCTGGTGATCCCGACCCCCGGCACCGTTGGTCTGCTGGGCCTCGCTGGGTTCGCGGCGGTTCGCCGTCGTCGCGCCTGAACAGGCGTCTGATTCTTCGCCGGTCGTGCTGGAAACAGCACAACCGGCTTTTTCGAATCCGCCTCACCCCGGTTTTCGGAGCATGTTGAACTCCGGGACCGAATGAGGCGATCCATTCCGAAGGCCGTCAAACGCCTTTAGCCATCACTCTGGAGAGAAGTGCGCCATGTCCAAAACGAAGATGACAGCGACAGTGACGCTCGCGGGCCTCGTGGCCGCAGCAGGGACCGTGATCGCGTCCCCTCTGGTCGACGGAACCCGCGATGCGACTGATAACTACGGAACCACTCCGATCGCGACACAGGGCGTGAGCGTCATCGACATCGTCAACGGAGATCCGGTGGACATCTCCGTGACTTCCGATCAGTCCAACATCGGAGGCGTGGGCCCGTTCGGCGCGGGCACCTTCGATTTCCCCGCTCCTGATACAGATCCTGCCGGCGTGAACAGCGGCTTTGAGCTCGCGATCGATCTCGATGAACTCGGCTGGGACGGCACCAGCCCCATCCGGATCGCCGGTTGGGTGGCCAACAGCGGACACAACACGATCTCGAACCAGGTCATCGGCGGACTGCCCGCCGCATCAGGCAACTTCGATGATGTGACCGTCGCGGATTTCAGCACGGTTCCCGGCAACCAGTTCATCACCGTTCCCCAGTCGGCCAGCGCGGCTCCCACGATGGACGGCATCCTGGACTCGTCATACGGCAGCGCCCTGTTTGTCAACTCGCTGGCGTCCACCTTCATCAGCAACACCGACCCGACCGATGTCGCCTCGAACGGCTCTGAAATCGACGCCGTCTACGCGTACCACGATGGCAACCGGCTCTACCTGTTCGTGGCAGGCAACCTGCGGACGAGCTTCGAGAAGCTAAATCTCTTCTTCGATGTCGAGACCGGTGTCGGCCAGAATGTGCTCGTCGAGAACACCTCCGGCACCGACTTCAACGCCCTCGGCAACATGGCAGGTTTCCGTTTCGACACGGGATTCACCGCCGACTACTACATGAACTACACCGGTGACCCCAGCCAGCACTACCTCAACATGCAGTTGATGCCGGCGACCGGGAACGGACTGTTCTCCTACTTCGGTAACCCCAATACCAAAGCGCCCGGTAACATCCAAGTGCTCTCCAACGCGAATCCCGGTGGGGGCAGCGCTCCGCCCAACGGCGGCAATGTCGAGGCGACCAGTAACCAGTCGAACACCGGCGGTGTGGCCACTGCCATCGTTGACCCCGCGGACTTCGTCTCTGACCCGGCAGAAGTCCTGACCGGCGTCGAGTTCAAGATCGGCCTTCCCGGTCTGGGCTACGCGATCGGCTCGGGCGCTCCGATCCGCGTTGGCGGCTTCGTGAACGGATCGAACTTCGACTTCGTTTCGAACCAAATCATCGGTGGCGTCGCGACCTCGCAAGGCAACCTCGGTGGCCCGGTGGGTTCCATCGATTTCAACAACATCCCCGGCGACCAGTTCGTCAGCTTCAACATTCCCACCTCGCTCAGCCCGGTCACCATCAACATGGATGGCACGGTGGACGCGTCGGCGTACGCCCTCGTCTACGCCAACGATGAGGGCATGACCGGCACCCCGACGCAGTTCGGCGATTCCACGCTGGGTGACCCCGACCTGGCCGCTGGTTCTGAGATCAACGGCCTCTGGCTGGCCGTCGGCCTTGACACCGCCAACGACAACAAGCCGACCCTCTTCGGCGTCGTCACCGGCAACCTCGAGACCAACTTCAACAAGCTCAACCTTTTCTTCGATATCGATGCGGCCACCGGCCAGAATGTCATGCGCGATGACAACGCATCGATCGAGTTCAACAACATCAACAACAACATGGCCGGCCTGACTTTCGATGCCGGCTTCTCGCCCGACTTCATGCTCAACTACACCGGCGGCAACGATCCGGTCGAGCACTATGCCTCGGGCATGTTCCTGCTCACCGACGGCCAGGGCACGGGCGGCAGCGGTTTCGGCGGCGGCAAGGCGTTCGTCAACCCGATCACCACCGACCTGACATCCCGATCCGGCTTCGGCAACAACACCGATCCGAGCTCCGCGAACGCGAACGGCTCCGAACTCAACAACCTGTTCATGCGTCGTGACTTCGACGACTTCACCGGTCAGGACACCATCTACCTGATGATCGGCGGCAACCTGCAGCCGAACTTCAACAAGCTCGAAGTCTTCATCGACACCAACACCGGCAACGGGCAGAACACGCTGATCTTCAGCGAACTCCCCCCGGACGACCCCAACTACGACGGCAACCCCCCCGCGGACAACTCGGCCCTCAACCGCATGGGTGGCCCGCTGGTCATCACGGATGACGAGGGTGCGATCATCGAGATCCAGCCCGGTCTGACTTTCGATACCGGTTTCAATGCCGAGTACTACTACACCTTCACCGCCGGCAACTTCGACGGTGGCACGAACTCGGCCGAGATCTTCGGCAGCTACGCTCGCCTGCGTGGAGTGCAGGGCGGATCCGACGAGGGCGAGGCTCGCTTCTTGGGCATGGCGCTCACGGGTGGCCTTGGCTTCTTCACGGGCGGCGACAACCTCGGTGAAGCCGCGCTGATCGACATCAACAACTCCAACACCGGCGGTGTTGCCGGTGCGGCCGATCAGTTCGGCGGCAACGACTCGAACCCCGCGACCGTCACCACGGGTATCGAGATCGGCATCCCGGTCGCCGACCTGCCGACCTGGGATGGTTCCTCGCCGCTGAAGATCCAGATCTTCCTCAACGGCCAGAACCACGACTTCGTCTCGAACCAGCATCTGCAGTTCGCCTGCACCGCGGAGCTCGGAGAGCCCCGCTTCGTGGACTTCAACGAGTTCGACGGCGAGCAGTTCGCGGAAGTCAGCTACAACTCTGGGACCGGCCGCTTCAGCCGCATCAACGCCGCTCCGCCGGTGTGCGAGCCTGTCGCGGACTGCCCCGGCGATGCGAACGGCGATCAGGCGGTCAACCTCGCCGACCTCAACCTGGTGCTGGCGAACTTCGGTTCGTCGGTTGCTCCCGGCACGAACGGCGATGTCACCGACGATGGTTTGGTGAACCTCGCGGACCTCAACCTGGTCCTTGCCAACTTCGGCAACTCCTGCAACTGATCTGATCGATCCGAACCCGGATCACACGACCGACCCTGCTTCTGCGAAAGCCGAAGCGGGGTTTTTCATTAGTCGCCATCAACCATCCATGGCATTCCTCGCGCGCGGCACCTCATGCATCGGAGGGTTCACTTCCGCCGGGTACAGGCATGCCATCGGTTTCAATAACACGCAGGCGCTGCAAGGATCGCTTACGAACAATTGGTCCCGAAGCCAGCAAGGATCACATTGAGATCGGCGAGATTCATCAGGCCGTCGCCATTGGCGTCCAGACAACTGCTCTGGCCGAACTGAGAAAGAACCAGATTCAGATCTGCCAAGTTGATCTCACCATCGCCGTTCAGGTCTGCCTGGCAGGAGAACGCTGGAGGGTCTGCAAACAGAACATTGCCGACGGCGACGCCGTCATTCCCGTTCCCGCTCAAGTCCGCGAGAGTGTCGCCATCAAAGCTCCACCACGCGGCGAGCGAACTCCCGCCGCTGGCCGGTTTCAGATCCTGGATCTGCGTCACGTCGAGCGCCTAGTTCCAGATGGAGAGTTCGTCGATGCTGCCCTCGAAACGCCTGAGGAAGCCAAAGCCATAATTCGCAGCACCAATCAGAACATCATCATCGCCGTAGTACAACTCGGAGAAATTCGTCGCGACTTCGGCGTCAAGGCAGCCATCCAGATAGAGCCGCATTGTTTGACCGTCGAATGTGAATGACGCTCGGACCGTGTCCCCTGTGGGCACCAGAGAATTCGATTGGAGAACAGCTCCGGAGGTACTGCCGTTGTTGGAAAGGCCAACGGAGACTCGGTTTGTCGTCGGTGACCAGTTGATGTATCACGAGAAGATGTATGTTCCACCGATTCCCTCGATCGGCTTGACCACAACGGAAGCGCCACCGACATTCTGCGTGTTCCCCAGACCGGGACCATCTGGCCGGAAGGTCACATCGATGGTGAACTGTTGCGGTTCGAGCGAAGCAGATCTGGCGACTCGGACATACCCGGTCTCGCCGGATCCGTTCTCCAGAGCAATCGACTGTTCATTACCTGCCGAAGCCACGCCTGAACACGCTGTAAGTACAGCGATCGCTGCGCTTGCTTTCGCAATGAACTGAACTGTCTTCATGGCTCCTCCTGCATGAACTTTCACCGTCAAGAGCGGCATCCGGGTCAAACCCCATGCTACAGGCGGCACGCCGTGTCGAGTCCAAAATCATCACCTCGCGTCCGCAGAGTGACGATCCCGATGTCGAAACTTGCATTTATAGGACCTCATCAGACGGAGCGGTTGCGTGCACAACGCCGCTCTACAGACGCAAGGATAGGAAGATCTCGTCGAACGACTCCCCATCGATGCGCATCGCGTCCGGCTCGAGACCCCAACGCACGAAGCCGAGTGATTCGTAGAGCGCGAGTGCACCCGGCGATCTTGCTGAGACCGAAAGACCGATCACTTCGACTCCGTTCCATGCTCGAGCCTGCTCGATCGCGCATAGCATGACCGCGCGACCGAGCCCTGTACCTCGCAGTTCGGGCACGCAGTACACGCCCCAGATGTTTGCACGGTGACGCAGTTTGAGGTTCGGCACACGCATGATGCCCGCGCCGGCGGCGAGTTCGCCCGGAGCGTCCTGGTGATTCACGACAGCTATCGCGTTGTTCGCGTCCGACAGGTATTTCACCACTTCGTCCGGGTGCTCGCCCTTGCCCTCGCCGGGCGAGGACGCGAACGCGTGAGGCACATCGATGAGCATGGCTGTCCACGCTGATCTGACAGACTTCACGGCAACGATCAACGCCGCGCAGCAGGTCCCCGCCAACGACTCCCCGGCGACCGGATTCATGACCGGCACCTACGACTCGGTCGCGAACACCTTCTCGTTCTCCTGGGAAATCTCGGACATGCTCATGGGCATGCCCTCATCGGCCGGTGCGCATATCCACTTGGGTGCAGCCGGCACGAATGGTCCGGTCCTGTTCGCCTTCAACAACCCAGACGGAACCTGGGCACTCAGCGGTTCCGACACGTGGACCGACTTGACCCAGGACGATGTCAGTGCACTGTTCTCGGGTGAGCTCTACCTCAACTTCCACACCACAGCTTTCCCGGGCGGAGAGGTGCGTGGTCAGATCTTTGCGATTCCGACACCCGGCTCGGCGGGGATCCTCGCCGGGGTGGGCCTGATGGGTCTGCGCCGTCGGCGCCGCGCCTGATCGTCGGAAACCTCCGCACGACGGGGGAAAGAGAAGCGGCGGGGGACCTCACGGGGTCCCCCGCTTGCTTTTTTGGGCTGCCCGCGGTCCTGCCAGTCGCTAGCATGATGCTCATGCGAGAGCGACTCGTGCAGCGTGGTCCAGTGGGTTCTCGGATGCGTCTGGGGTTGGCGATCGTGCTGACCTGCATCGGGACCGTCACGGTCAGTTGCGAGCAGGAATCCTCAAAAAGTCTCAGCGCTTCCGTCGACAGTGAAATGCTCGAGGCCATAAACAGAGGTCGATCGACACTCCCGCTCTTTATGCGGGCCTTTGAGGAGCCGCGCGACGACTGGATGGCTTTCCAGATCCGCTACAGCTTCAACACCGAAGCCGGCTATCTCGGCAATGTGTGGCTCGAACTCGAATCGATCGAGGATGATGGATCTTTCGTCGGTCTGATCGCCCCAGACGAGGACACGAGAGACATGCCTTTCGAACCCGGTGATCGAGTGACCGTCCAGATGTCCGATGTCACGGATTGGAGCTTTCTCGATACACGTGGGCGATGGTACGGCGGGTATACCCTTCGAGTGACCATGGATCGCCGCCTTGGAACCGGCAGCGATTCGAACGACAACATCCATGGCGGGACAGAATTCGTGGACCTCGGGCAAGCCGAACCCTCTGACGACAACCAAGAGCCCGACGACGGCGGCGACGACGGTTCAGGCGGCATCCCCGGCTGACACCGGTCCCTTCCAGGTCAGGATCAGCAAACTCACCGCGACGACGATCAGCGTCGAGCCCTCGTGGCCGATGACGCCCACGCCCATCGGGATCTTCCCGATAAGGGTGAACGCCGCGAGCGTGAGGATGACGCTCATCGCGAAAACGAGGTTGAAGTACATGATGCGGCGCACGCGTCGAGTGGTCCGGATGGCCCAGGGGATGACGGCCAGGTCGTCGTTGAGGATGACAACATCGGCGGCCTCGAGCGCGGCGTCGGTACCGATGCCGCCCATGGCAAGGCCAACATCAGCGAGCGCGAGTGCGGGAGCATCGTTCACGCCATCGCCAACGACGGCCAGGCGCGTGCCCGGCTGATCGCGCAGGCGCTTGATCTGCGCGACCTTGTCCTCAGGGAGCAGACCGGCGTGCACCTCGTCTACGCCGATCTCATCGCCGAGCTTGGCGGCGATGTTCTCGTGGTCGCCGGTGAGCATGACGACCCGGTCGATGCCCAGCGCATGCAGTTCGGCAACGAGCTTCTTGGCGCCGTCGCGCAGGGTATCGGCGAGCGTGAACACGACGACGGTCCCGGCGTGCGCGAAGACGGCGGTGATCGCGCCCTCGGCGCGCACCTCTTCGAGGATGCGCTCCGCGTTGACGCGATCGTCGGCGCTGAGCAGCGGCGCGATGTACTCAATGTTGCCGATGTAGGCGGGTTGACCCGAGTGGATTGCACGAATGCCCTTGCCGGGAACCATCTCGAATTGGTCGATCGGCGCGGGGCGTGCGCCCGTGGCGCGGGCCGAGCGGGCGATGGCCATGGCGATGGGGTGGGTGGACTGCTCTTCCATCGCGAGCACGACAGGCAGCAGCGCCGCCGCAGCGGATTGATCGCCGGCGATCACCCGAGTCTCAACGACCTCGATGCGCCCGGTGGTGAGCGTGCCGGTTTTGTCGAGGGCGATGGTGTTCACCGACGACAACCGTTCGAGCGCCTCGCCGCCTTTGACGAGCAGCCCGGCGCGAGCGGCCCGATTCAGGCCGCAGAGCGTGGCGGTGGGTGTGGCGATGACAAGCGCACAGGGGCTGGCGACGATCAGCAGGGTGATGGCTCGGTACGCGGCATCGGCCCAGGACAGCGGCGCCTCACCGCCACCGACACGCGTCGTGGCCAGGAGGACGAGCGCGAGGGTCGCAACCGCAAAGACCGACAGTGTGTACGGCGTCGAAAACTTGTCGATGACACGCTGCAGGGGCTGGCGCTGCTCCTGCGCTTCGAGCACGAGTTCGAGGATCTTCTGCAGACTCGACTCGGCGACGGGTCGCGAGATGCGGACTTCGATCGCGCCGTTCTGGTTCATGGTACCGGCGTAGACTTCGTCGCCTCGTTCGACGGCGCGGGGGAGACTCTCGCCGGTGAGATGGGACTGGTCAAGGGTGGTCTGGCCCTTCTCGATCGTGCCGTCGGCGGGGACGGTCTCGCCGGGACGAACGAGCACGAGATCGCCCTTGCGCAGGTCTTCGGGCTTAACGGGTTCCCAGCCCGCGCCTTCTGCGCCGTTGCCGGTCCCGTTGGAATTGATGCGTCGCATGGCCTCGTTCGGCATGAGCTTGCTGAGGCGCGCGACGGCGTCTTTGGCCTTGGCCATGGCTCGGTGCTCGAGCGCGCCGGCGAGGGTGAACATGAAGAGGAGGAGCGCGCCCTCCCCCGGATGGCCGATCGCCGCGGCGAGGCCGGCCCCGACGACCATGAGCACATCGATGTTGGGCTCTCGCGCGGCGATGGACTCACCCGCGGCCTTGAGGCCATGGACCGCACCAAGGGCGAGCGAAACCCAAACCAACGCGTGGCCGACGGCGTGGAAAGAGGCGGCCCAGTCCCCGGCGGTCTGTTCGGTCACCAGCACCTGCAGCGAATACCCGATCAGCAGCGATGCTCCTGCACTCAGGGCGATGGGCATCTGCCACTCATCGGAGAAGAGGTGGGACAGGAACGATCGCCGAGCGGGCTGGGGTTCGGGCATGATCGAACGGTACCGCGATTGAAGCTGTGAGAATGCTGAGACTGGGTTTCATCTCACCGTGTGAAATCTCCCGCCGACGGTGCAATATCGGTCGCCGAGGTTCGTTGGGCGGCTGCTTCCGGGGTGGCTGGCGGGCTTCACCGGGGGCACGGCGGGCAGACCTTTTCGTGATAGGGCAGTCCTTCACATGCGCCGATGCGGGGTCGGCGGCGGTGTAGCCGCGCCCGCACGATGCAGCCAGACACGGAGCACGATCCCATGTTCACTCACGCCCGATCCATCGTTCGTTCCCTCTTCGGAGCCGCGATCAGCCTGCCGCTGGTCGCCGCTGGCGTCGGGGCCTCCCTCGCCTTCGCGCAGCCCGCCGCGGCGCAGGAACCCGGCCCCATCCAGATGGCCGTCCAAGAGTGCGTGCAGCAGATCGGCACGAGCGCCGAGCGCACCCGCACCCTGCTCGAGGCCCGCGCCGAATTCGCCGTGCAGCGCATCGCCACGCTGGACGGCAACGATGCGCAGCCGGCTCATATGATCCAGGTCGCCCGTGAAGCAAAGCAGGACCTCGAAGAGATCGCGGCCGACGGCACCCGGCGCATCAACCGCATCGCGGGGCACTGCCTGCGATTCCTCAACGAGAACAATGCCCCGCAGCACGCGATCCAGATCGTCCTGCAGGCTCGCAGCGCCGCGATCACTTCGATCGAGGCCAAGCACCGCATGGCGCAGCGCCAGGTCAGACAGGCCCTGCGCACTGCACTCGATGACGAAGACCACCCCGGTGGCGACAACTGATCGAAGGGCCAGCACGCGTGCACCCCGTCTATCACGACGCCCGCCAATAGCGTCGATAGAGAACCGCCCCGCAGGTGAGAACCGGCGGGGCGGTGTTGTCAGAATCCCGATGGCCGCGAGCGGATCAGAGCTCCACCATCTCCATATCCGCTTCCTGACGCACCACCACCGTCGGGGTGTGGATCTCGTCCACAAACGGGCGCAGGGCGGGGTACTCCGCGGCCATGCGTTGGCGGATCATCGCGGCGTTGTAGCGCTCGCCGATCGGGGCGGCGACTTCCATCGCCGTGGGGACCTGGCCGGGCATCGCGTCGGGGTACTCGGTGATGGTGCCGGTGGTGTCGCCCGCTTCCGCCTCGCCCGACAGGATCGCCAGGACATCCAGAGCGATCTGGCCCTCGCTGCGGCTGAGGCCGATCGGCGGGATGGCCTGCTCGAAGGCCTGGATCCGCTCGTCGGCGTTGACGAAGCTGCCGGCCTTCTCGACCCAGGTCGCGCCGGGGAGAAACACCTCGGCCTGCTTGGTCAGGCGGTTGGGCAGGGTGTCGATCAACACGACGGCTTTGCCCTCGCAGGCCTTCGCGAACTCTTCGGTGACCCACTCGCTGGGATAGTTGCCGGTGACGATCAGCCCCTGGAACTCGGTCGAGCCGATCCGCCCGGCGATGTCGTCAAACCCGGGGACTTGGCCTGCACCGGCGATGGCTTCGAGAGCGCGACGCACGCCGCGGGCGTTCGGGGCCTTCTCGGCGCGGATCGTGTAGCCGCCGGGGAAGGTCTTGTCTTCGCCCGAGCGCGGCACAGGCCCGACGGCGAGAACGGCGTCCTTGTCGATCGCGCGGGCCATCGTGCCGAGCAGGTACGCATCCTCGGTCGAGAGCATCGGGCTCACGAGGATGGCGATGTGCTTGCGCTGGCCATCGCCGCCGAAGCGGTCGTCGCCGGTGAGGTGACGCAGCATCTCGCGATAGGCGCGGCCCCAGTGGACCTCGGCCTGACGCCCGTGCGCTCGGTCCAGCGGGCTGGTCAGGCGGTCTTCGGAGTGGACGAACTTGTAGCCGTAGCGAACCTCGTCGGAGATCCACCACTTGTTAACCTCGGCGCACTCACGGGGCTTGAGGCGGTAGACCTGGCCCCGGTTGTGCTCGATGAGGATGTTGTCGCCCTGGGCGGTGATGCCGTCGATTGAGGGCGTGCTCTTGAGGAACCAGACCCGCTGGGTGAACAGGAAGTCCTTATCGAGCAGCGCACCGACCGGGCAAAGGTCGATCACGTTGGCCGAGAGCTCGTTGTCGAGGGCCTCGCCGGGGAAGATGTCGATCTGCTCGGCGTTGCCACGACCTTCGACGATCAGTTCGGCGGTGCCGGTCACCTCGCGGCAGAAGCGCACGCAGCGGGTGCACATGATGCAGCGGTCGGAGTAGAGGTAGACATGGGGCCCCAGGTCCTTCTTGGGCTGCTTGACCTTGGTCTCCTCAAAGCGGGAAACGCCCCGCCCGTAGTCGTAGGAGTAGTCCTGCAGCCAGCACTCACCGGCCTGGTCGCAGACCGGGCAGTCGAGGGGGTGGTTGATGAGCAGGTACTCCATCACCGCCTTCTGGTTCTGGATGGCCTTGGGGGAGTCGGTGTAGACGACCTGACCATCGCCGGCTGTGGTCTGGCAGGTGGGCAGGAGCTTGGGGATGGGCTCCAGCTTGTTGTCGTTGCGGGGGTTGGGCGCCCAGACCTCGGCGAGGCAGATGCGGCAACTCGCCACGATCGACAGACCGTCGTGGTAGCAGTACTGCGGGATGGCGATCCCGTTCGCGTTGGCGATCTGGAGGATCGTCTGACCCTGCTCGAAGTCGCAGACTTTGCCGTCGATGGTGATCGTGGGCATGTATTCAGCCAAACTCTGGTGGGGTATGGAAAATCATTTGGAGCCCCTGCAGGCCCGAGTAAGATAGTAGCCGCGGACGCCAATTCCCGCGCTCCCGCGCGGGCAAAGGAACTGGCGGCGAATCTCACGAGGGAGATTTTTATGCAAGCTCTGTGGGCGATCGCGCTCGGTCTAGGCGCATCGGTGGCGTTTGCGTCGGCACCGATCGTGGAGAATTTCGACGCGGGGGCAGCCGGCTGGCAGGTGGCAGACATGCCCTGCGGCGGGTCGTACCTGAACCCGGCCGGAATCTACGCGGTGGACTGGAACGAGTCCGGAGGCAACCCGGGGGCCTACATCTCGCGCCTGGACCCGTCGGGGAACTGCTACTACTTCGAGGCCTCCGACGCGTTCACCGGCGATCTGTCGGCCTACGCCGGCGGGCGACTGGGGTACAGCGTGCGCACCGATCTCGACAATTACACCCTCGAACGCGGGGTGATCCTGATTGGTTCCGATAACACGGTGCTCTACGGGGAACTGCCGATGCCCGCCACCGGCGCATGGGGACGACGCTGCCTGCTGCTGAACCCCAGTTCCTTCCGGATCGGCAGCCGAAGCGGCCCGGTCGCCACCCAGAGCCAGTTCGATGGCGTCATCGCGAGCGTGGCGAAGCTGTACCTGCCCGCCGAGTTCGGCTCGATCGTCGCGGAAACGGTCGGAATTGATCGGGTGGAACTCAGCGGGTCCTGCCTCGCGGACCTGAATCTGAGCGGCGCCGTCGATCTCGGCGACCTGAACCTGATCCTCGCGAATTTCGGGAGCAATCTCGGTCAGGGCGACCTCAACTGCGACGGCGTCGTGAACCTCGCCGACCTGAACGCCGTCCTCGCGGCGTTCGGAATCGTGTGCGACTGAACCGGCAGACCAACCGGGCCGACACCGCCTCGCAGCGCGGCTATGCTGGCGGTCCCATGGCCTCCCCCGACTCCAAAGCAGACCCACGATCCATCGGATCCCCCAAGGGAACCCGGGATTTCTACCCCGAGGACCTCTTGCGCCGACGCTACATCACCGAAGTCTGGCGGGCGGTCTCGATCCGGCACGGCTTCGAGGAGATCGACGGGCCGACCTTCGAGCATGCCGAGCTCTACGCGGTCAAAAGTGGCGAGGGGATCCTGGGCGAGCTGTTCCAGGCCTTCAGCGGCAAAGCCGAGGACGAGCGCGAACAGGTTCGCGAAACCGGCAACGCCCCCTTTGCTTTACGCCCGGAGTTCACACCAACGCTGGCGCGGATGTACGCGGCGAGGGCCAAGCAGCTCCCCAAGCCGGTGCGCTGGTTCTGCGTGCCGAATTTCTTCCGGGCAGAGAAGCCGCAGCGCGGGCGGCTGCGCGAGTTCATGCAGTGGAATGTGGATGTGATTGGGGGGGAGGAGCATGAGGCGGTCGCACACGATCTTGAAGTGATCGGCTGCGCGATCAGCGCGATGCGAGCGCTTGGGCTCAAACCGTCTGCGCTTCAGGCGAGGTACAACGATCGGCGCACAGTAGACGAATTGCTCGATCAAACAGCAATCGGCCCCTCGAGCAAGGACGGCTTTCTGCAGTTGATCGATGCTTGGGCGAAGCTCGATGGAACGCAGCGCAAAGAGCGCGCCGCGGCGATCGGGGCCTCAGCAGATCAGGTCGAAGCAATCATTCGAGCGGCAGACTCGAATGAGCGCGTCCGAGCCATGATCGAGCGAGTGCGCACAGTTGCAGCACAGAACAACCTCGATGCTTGGACAAGCTACGACCCCTCCATTGTCCGCGGCCTCGCCTACTACACCGGCACCGTCTTCGAACTCATCGCCGAAGGCGAGCGAGCCGTCGCCGGTGGCGGGCGGTATGACAACCTCATCGAACTCTTCGGCGGCCCCCCCACCCCCGCCTGCGGGTTCGGGATGGGCGATGTGGTGCTCGGGAACCTGCTCGACGACCACAACCTCATGCCCGCCGATGGCGCCGAAATGATGGACGCGATCCAGCGGACGGTCTCGGGCGTGAGTCTGCGTCCGGAAGTCTTCGTCGTGTCCGGGGGCGAGGAGCACGACCACCTCGTGCAGCCGCTGCTCGCGAACCTGCGGGCCGGCATCGAGGCGGACGGCTTCGACGGCAAGCCGTGGTCCGCGACGCGGTTCGATCCGAGCGCCGGCGGCGTGCGACCGATGCACGCGCGGACCACCTCCAAAGCCACCCGCAACCTCAAAAAACTGCTCGCCGACGCCGAGCGTCAGTACGCCCGCTTCGTCGCCGTGATCCACGGCCCCGAGAAGGTGCAGCTCAAGGACCTCGACTCGCGCGAGGACCTCGGCGACTTCGCGATCGACCCCGCAGCGCGCGAGGACGCAGATCTCCCACAACGCCGGCCCTATGTAGGTCGGGCGATCCTCGACCGCCTTGCCAACTGACTTTCCACCAACGCACCCTGAACGGATCCCTTCATGGCCTACATCACCACCATCGACGAATCCCGCGCCTCGGGTCCGCTCAAGGAGATGTACTCGAAGTACGCGCGCCCCGTCGGCGACAGCGACAGCGCCGTCAACGACATCCTCAAAGTCCACTCGGCGAACCCGCCCGCCATCGAAGCCCACGTCGCGATGGCGGTCAGCGCCCTGCTCACGGAATCGCCCCTGTCGCGCATCGAGCGCGAGATCATCGGCGTTGTCGTCAGTCTGGTGAACGGCTGTGAGTACTGCCTGAACCACCACGCCAACGCGCTCGAAAAACTCCTGCCCGATGACCGCAAGGCCATCGTGGAACCCCTCGCCACCGACGGCGAGACCGACGGGCTGACCGATCGCGAGGAGGCCATCGCCAAGTATGTGCAGAAACTCACCATCGACCCCGGCGGCATGACCGGGGGCGATGTCGCCGCCCTCAAGGGAGCCGGCCTGACCGAGCGGGAGATCCACGATGTGGTCCACGCCGCGGCGTACTGCGCGTACGCCAGCCGCATTGCCCTGGGGCTCGGCGCGAGCATCGAAGCCGATGTCCAGGCGGGGATTGAACTCGGTTAAGCCGATCCAGAGCCATCCAAGGATGCGATCGACTGAAATGTCCGCCATTCTGCGGATTTGGACATCACAAAACCGGGGCGATGCGGCATCATGGAGTGGAACCGCGGAGCAGATTTGGCCAAGAAAGGCCAGAGCCCCGCCCGAACCGGGCATTGTCCCGGGGCGTACCGATTGAACGAGGAGGAACCGTCATGTCCACACCAATGTCCGTTGCCGCCCGCCTTCTGGGGCGCCTGCTGAACCCCGCACCCGCGCTGATCGTCGCCGGGTCGATGACCGTGGCGCCCGCGATCGTTGTTGAGGCCAGCGCCTCCGACGAATGGCAGTTCGCCGGTTGGTCCGACGGCGTATGGAATGTCGAGATGTTCATGGGCGGATCGCCGCCGGTGAGCGCGCGCGACCTCCGAATGTACGCCGAGGTGCTCGCCCTCGACGAGATGCAGATGGAGATCATGCAGGACGCCTTCGCGGAGCTCGACGACGCCTACAACCGGCAGTGGACTCTCTTTGCCGAGAAGCGCAGCGACGAGCAGCACAAGCCGCAGCCCGACGGCGACTGGACGGACATGCAGAAGCGCATGACGGAGGTCAAGGCCGAGTTCGACCAGAAGGTCGAGCGTCTGGAAGAGCAGTTCATCGCGGACCTGCGCCTGGTTCTCAGCCCCGAACAGCTCGACCGGTGGGCCGCACTGGAGCGCGAACAGCGCCGTGCCAAGACGCTCTCGAAGTACGCCTCGTACTCCGACGAGAAGATCGATCTGGTGGCGTGCGTGCAGGCGCTCGAACTCAGCCCGGGCGAGCGCGCCGCCCTCGAGCCGCTGCTGGAGGAATACCGCACGCAGATCGATGCCGCACTCACCGCGCGCAACCGCAGGGCCGAGCTGCTCGGTGAGGAGTACACCAAAACCCAGCAGATGCAGATGGACCTGTCCAAGGAATCCGACCCCATGGCGATGCAGCAGGGCTGGGAGGAATTCAGCCGGCGTCAGCAGGAACTCGTGCCCATGGGCCTCGAGCTCCGCAAACTGTGCGGGCGCGTCCGCGATGTCAATGTCCAGTTCCGCAAACGCCTCGCCGAAAAGATGCCGTCCCACCAGCTCGAGCAGTTCAACGAGATCTCCGCTCCGAAGGAATCCACCGGCTTCATGTTCGGCGGCTCATCCCGTGCCGAGATGATGTTCCAGATGCTCGAAAACCTCGACACCATGATCGCCGGCGCACAGATGCAGATGCAGGCGTTCGGCGTCGGCGATGCCGAGGTCATGGGCTCGTATGTCCGGCGCATGCAGCGCGTGCAGCCGCTCTCCGAAGCACAACTCGCCGAAGTCCAGCAGATCAAGGCCGACTACGAAGACCGCAAAGCGGCGATCCGCAGCCGATACACCCGAAGCAGTGCGGACCAGAACGAGCCCGATTTCATTCAGCTCCCCACCCCCCAGGGCACCCTCATGCTCAGCAGAGTCAGAGAGGACGGCAACGGAGGCATCATGTACGGCGGCTTCGGCATGGGCGGCGGCAGCGACGACCCCGAAATGCAGCGCGAGATGTCCGAACTCGACCAGAGCACCATCAACCGCCTCCGAGCAATCCTGACCATGGAACAGCGCGGCCTGCTGGCGATGATGTGAGCAGACCCGGCAATCACGAAACAAGGAGTTTCGTTGCAATATGTCATCCGTGATCGTGATATCCGCCTGTCCATCCTCAAGCGAAAGAGGAAGGGCAGGCGGTTGTGGTTGAACAGGATGGCTCTAGCGGTGGCGCCGCTCTGGCACCTGCCGGAATTGCTTTACTGCTTGGGACTCACTGCATTTGTGGTGACCACCATGCGCCCGGACGCGCCCATCTTCAGCATCCCGGGCCTCCTGCCTCTCACAATCCTTGCGACGATGCTGACGCTGTGTCGAGTGCTGGTGCACACAGTGCGGTTCATGCACGCGTCACAACGCGTTCGCCAACAAGTGCTCATCGTCGAAGACCTGATCGCCTCACCTGTGACGACTCTGGCGTGGCTTGCATTTCTCGGGTTTCTGTGGATCACACCGCTCCGCACCGCACTTCGCGAGTATGTGTGGGGTGGTGCTGCATGAAACCAACGCCGCTCTTCAAGGACAGAAGGATCACCTGCAACGAACGCCGCGTTGCCCGGGGGGCGAGCCCGCGCTGGCTGCTTTGGCTTCAGTTGGCGACCTCGATCAATCTCACGACGATCGCGATGGGCTTTCTGTTCCTGGGCTTCCTGCTGCTGATCGTGATGGGCGGCCCCATCATCCTCATGTTCGGACCTGTGCTCACGGCGTCCATCGTGGCAACACTGCTGATCGCCTCAATCCCGTTCGCCTCCACCCTGCATCGCGAGCTCCGACGCATGCGCCAGGGCGAATCTTTCGTCGATGAAATCGCCAGAAGCGTGATCGTCCTGCTCGCGATCGGTCTGGTCCTCTGGCACTTCGTCGAGCGTATCCTCGCCTGACTCTGACAGGCGATCACGACTCGTTCGGGCTAGCATTCCCGCTGATGCCCGATCCCTCCCCCACCGCCGCTGCAGATGCCCAACCCGTCCCCTCCGTGGGCGCACGGGTCCGTCTCGCGCTGGCGGACATCAAGCTCGCCCACTCCGTCTTCGCGCTGCCCTTCGCGATCCTCGGGGCGGTGATGGTCATCGACCGGGTCCCGACCCGCGAGCGCTGGCCCCTGCTCGCCCTGATCGTCTTCTGCATGGTCGCCGCCCGAACCTGGGCGATGCTCGTCAACCGCCTCGCCGACCACAAAATCGACAAAGACAACCCCCGCACCGCCAAGCGAGCCATCGCCTCCGGAGCGCTCGGCGTGCGAGACGGTTGGGTGCTGGCGATCGCCAGCGCGGGCCTGTTCATGGCCGGCTGCCTCGGATTTCTGCTGATCAGCGGGAACCCGGTGCCCCTGCTGCTGGGCGTGCCGGTCCTGGGCTGGATCGCCCTCTACAGCTTCACCAAGCGCTTCACCGCCCTCTGCCACCTCTTCCTCGGCACGGCTCTGGCCATCTCACCCCTGTGCGCCGTGCTCGCGATCGACCCCTTCGCCCTCGGCCTGCTCGGGGGCGAACTCGGGCAGACCGGCAGGAGCGTCATCCTGCTCTGCGGCTTCGTGGCCCTCTGGGTCGCTGGCTTCGATGTCGCCTACGCCCTGCAGGACTTCGAATACGACCGCAGCATCGGCCTGCACTCGGTCCCCAGCGCGCTGGGCGTGCAGGGCAGCCTCTGGGTCAGCCGCGGTCTGCACGCGCTCGCCTACGCCGCGCTGCTCGGCGCCTGGTCCGTCGAAAGCCGGTTCGACCTCATCTTCGGGCTCGCCGTCGCGGCGGTGGCACTGCTGCTGGTCTATGAGCACGCTGTCCTCGCCCGGCGGGGTCTCGCCGGCCTCCCCCTGGCGTTCTTCACCCTGAACGGTGTGGTCAGCATCCTCTTGGGCGTCGCCGGGATTGTGGATATCGCCATCGCCTAGTCCAAGCAGGATTGAAATACGCGATTGCCCTGATACGCTTACGGGTGAACCAGTTCACCCGCGTTTCTCTTCGGAGCGCTTGATGGACCCCGGAAGGCCGGTCGAGCGTGTTCCTTGAGCCGCTCGCCGGCTTTTTTGACGCACGCCTTTTCACGCCCCACCCGCGCCTCCGAGCCATCGCCCGGAAGAATCGGTGGCGGTTCCCTATAGTTCCCTTCAATCATGTCTGAAACTTCAGAAACCAACTCGGGTTCGGTGCGCGAAGCGCAGGATCGATTCATCGAGACCTGGGGTCGGATGGGCTCAGCATGGGGCATCAGCCGCACCATGGCCGAGGTGCACGCGCTGCTGTACATCACCGGCGAATCGATGTGCACCGACGATGTGATGGAGCGACTGAACATCTCCCGAGGCAACGCCTCGATGACGCTGCGCGGGCTGACCGACTGGGGCATCGTGCACCGCCAGCACAAGCGCGGCGACCGCAAGGAATACTTCCAGGCGGAGAGCGACATCTGGACCATGTTCAAGACCATCGCCCGCGAACGCAAAAAGCGCGAGCTCGACCCCGTGGCCGCCTCGCTCTTCGAAGTCCGGGACATGACCGGCGACACACGCCTCGCCAAAAAGAACGGCGATGACGCGGCTCAACTCAAGGCCCACAACGAGCGCCTCGACGAGATGCTCAACTTCATCTCCACGCTCGACAAGCTCAGCACCGGCGTCCTGAACAAAGAAGGCAGCGGCCTGCGCAAGGCCCTCTCGCTGCTCGGCAAGTTCAGCTGAGCCCCAATCCCCGGAACCGAGTCGGGGACTCTCCCGTATCCTGAGGCATGGCCCGACTCGCCCCGATCGCGTTCCTGTTCGCCGCACTGCTGTCGATGGCGCTGCTTGCGACACCGACTGCCAAGGCTGACGGAAAGATCTTCCTCTCCATCGCGACCGACACCGGGAGCGGATCGACGATGCCCCGCCAGCGCGCGATCATCGCCTTCAAACACGGCGAGCAGCGGATGGCGATCGACACCGCGTTCACCGGCGCGGGCGAGGAGTTCGCGTGGCTGGTGCCGCTGCCGAGCGAGCCGGAGATCCTCCCGGCGACGAAGGGGATGTTTGATACGGTCGATCTGCTGACGGCGCCGAGAGTGAACGGCCGCATGGTGCCGGATGTCGTCATCGCACCAGCTGTCCTCATCATTATTACAGTGCTCGTGATGATCTGGTGCAAGGCGAGGGGGCTTTGGCCTGTCCTCATACTGTTCGCAATCTTGCTATTTCCGTTCTTCGCGATGCCGCTGCTCACCGGTTCGGCCAGAGGAGGTCCGACGATCGGGCAAGCTCGGTTCATCAGCAGCAGTCAGTCGGCGCGTATGACACTGTCGTTCTCAGCGCGGACCGTGCGGCCGATGTGCTCACTTGGCTGTCGGATGAAGGATTTGCGATTCCGGACGGCGTTCAGTCTATCGTGCAGGATTATCTCGACCGCGATTGGGTCTTCGCTGCAGCGAAGCTGAGGGCCGAAGCAAGCGATCAGAGCGAGTGGCGAGCGCATCCGTTGCAGTTTCATTTCGAGACTGAGCGACCGGTTTATCCCATGGCGTTAACCGCTATCGAGAATGACTACCTCCAGCTCGATTTGTTTGTGTTCGCCGAAGGCGCAGCGGAGGTCGACCAATTACCGAGTATCGCGGCACTTCTGGTTGAGCACGACGATATTGAGACAGACGACGATAGGGACATGTTTCACCACGCGCGACACTCAATGCCACTCGTGCATCCTGGGCTTGTCAGCTTGGCCCGCAATCTTCCCATGGTCACGCGGATCAGCGGCACGATTTCACCTCAGCAGCAAGGCAGAGATCTTGAAATCCTTGTTGGGGAACCCGAGCCAATGCGGGTAACTCTGCGAACACCAAATTCGAGAAACGCCTATGTGCTTTCGAGTGCCGTTTGGTTGACTGTCATTCCGTGCGTTGCCTGGCTGATCGTCGCCGGTGCTAGTCGCCGATCGGACAAATCGCCACGTCTTGGGCGAGATACTGCGAGGTGGCCCTGGGTCGTGGTGATTCTTGGGACCGCGACTGTTAGCGGCGCGATCGTACACCGCGCCATGCCAGTATATGAAGGACCGACCACGCGCTGGTTCGGCATGCTTTCTGAAGAGAGGCAACTCCAAGGAATTGCCGAGTTCGTCATGGCTCAACCGATCGGATACATGGGCACGTCGCCGTCTGAATTCACGGAACTTATGGAAGCACTGCTTGAGGATCTCGACATCGAGCCCCCAACCGGCGACAGCCCCCTCCACTACCGCATCGAATTCAACGACGACGAGA
>CAZIXS010000013.1:0-12796 GCA_964543335.1 uncultured Phycisphaeraceae bacterium
TCTCGCTGCCCGCCGCCGACTGTTCTTCGCTCGCGGCGGCGATGGACTGGATCGCCGAGGCGACGGTCTGGGCCGATTTCCGGATCGAGTTCAGAGCGAGGCCGGCGTTCGAGGCCAGATCGACGCCCTCTTCAACACGCTGAGTACCGCTGCTCATCTGATCAACCTCAGCCTGAGTCTCGGTCTGGATTTCGCGGATCGACGCACTGATCTCTTCGGTCGCTTTGGTCGTGCGGTCGGCGAGCTTGCGGACCTCATCGGCGACGACCGCGAAGCCGCGCCCGTGCTCACCGGCTCTGGCCGCTTCGATGGCGGCATTCAGTGCCAGCAGGTTGGTCTGGTCGGCGATGTCGTTGATGACGGCGATAATCTCGCCGATCTGCTCGCTGCGACGCCCGAGTCCTTCGATCGAAGTCGCAGACATCTTCACCACATCGGCGATGGCTCGCATGCCGTCGATGGTCTGGGACACGATCTCCGAACCGCGTACGGCTTCGCCATCCGAAGACTCGGCTTGCTCAGCGGCCTGAGAGCTCTGCTTGGCGACATCGGTCACGCTGGCGGACATCTCTTCGACCGCCGCGGCGATCTGGACGGCCTTGGTGCTCTGCTCGTTGGTCGCTTCGCTGACATCCTGCGTCGAGGTATTGATGGACTGGGCGCTTCCCGCGACTTCTTCAGCGGCGCAACGCACTTCGAAGACCAGGTCGTGGATCTTCTGGATGAAGGCGTTGAAGCCCTTTGCGAGCGCGAGGAGCTCGTCACGCGTGGTCGCTTCGACCTGTGCGGTGAGGTCGCCTTCACCCTCGGCGAGATCCTGCAGGGTGCCGATCATGTTGTCGATCGGACGAGTGATCCGCTTGGCGATGAAGATCGCAAACAGCACACTGAGGGCGCTGGCGATGGCACCAACGATGAGCACGCCGATGACCATGTTGTTCGCCGCGGCATCGGTTCGGGCGAGGGCAGATTGGTACTCGTCCTCGTAGGTTCCGGCGCCGATGACCCAGTCCCAGGGCGCGTAGTACACGCACGCGGAGACTTTGTAACGTGGCTTGGGGTCGCCTTCGTTCTGCCAGGGGTAGCGAACGAGCACGATGCCGCCTTCGTCCTGCGCTTTGGATGAGTTCACGATCTCCTGAATGAAGAGATTGCCATCGGAGTCTTTGGCTTCCCAGATGTTCTCGCCGTCGCGGGTGCCCTGGGCGGAGATCAGGTAGTGGCCCTGATGCGCCCCGGTACCGCCGAGCACGAAGACATAGCCGGTCTCACCGACTTTCGTATCAATGATGCCTTCACGGAGGGAAGCAACGCTTTCCTGCTTGACACCGACATAGAGGACTCCAACAACTTCGTTGGACGAGTCGAGAATCGGTTCGTAGGCGGTGATGTACCAGGCGTTGACCACGAACGCACGCCCGTAGTAGGTTTCGCCTTTCATGACGGTGGAGACAACCGGGTTGGGCGTGCCGTCGGGGTTCACCGCCGGGATGTATGTGCCGACAGCGCGTTCCCCGTCGGTCTTCTTGACATTCGTCGCCACGCGAAGCATGTCGCCGGCATCGTTGATGCGCTGGAAAATGGTGGCGGTGCCGCCAACAAGAGACTGGACCTCATCGACCACGGGCTGAGGCGTGGCAAAGGATCGGTTCGGCACGATTGGCGATTCTCCGATCACCATGGTCGGGATCGAAATCGATGATGCCTGTTTCGTGAATTGGTTGATGGCGTTCCACTCGGTGGGCTGCCCATCATCAAGTCTGATTCCACCTGAGGAGGCGAGGGTCTCACGGGCAACATTCAGGTCGTATCGGACCTTCTGCTGCAGGGCCTGATCCTGTGCCCGGACCATGTTGTAAATGCCTGAGGCGATGGACTCGACATTCTGCCGAGCGAGCAGATCCACTTCTTCGTGGATCTGACCGGACAGTTCGGTCTGCTGCGATTTCAGCACCACAAACATGGCGGACGCAGCGACGACCACGCTGGCAACGGTGGTCAGAGCAATTTTGGCTTTGATCAGCATCGGAGATTCCCTCGTGTGGTCGGTGAAAAGGTGACCGTGTCCTGCTGATCGGATCCGGCGTGGCCGGTGTTTGGTCGAATCCCGAGACACAGAATGGGAATCGCAACGAGTGTTCCGGCTGGGCACCGCTCAAAGTGGGGGATTCAAGCGAAAGCATCGTTTTTCGCACCGGATCCGGTAGTTTTTAGTGGCGGTGCTCGCTGAATCCATTCGACTTTGCTTCGATTTCCGGTCGCCGGCTGAACCCAGCCGGGCATGGGGGTCGATATGCCGGATCGGCCGAGCAGGCATGGTGTCTGCCGGATCAGGGTTGGCAATCTGAATATGAAGGAGCAGACATGTCCAAGCTCTTCCCCATCACCATCCTCGCCGCGCTCGGCCTGTCGCAGTCCGTGCTCGGTTCGACCACCGACACCACCGCCGATGAGGTCCGCGCGATCGTGAGCGAGATGCTCGCGGATGCGCAGACCCGCTCGAGCCTCCAGTCCGGCAGCGCCAACGCCGGTCACGATGGGCGGTTCTTCCTCGCTTCGTCTGGAGGCGATTTCCGCCTCAACCTTGGCGGCTACATGCAGTTCCGCTACATGGCAAACTTCGGAGATGATCTGGACGGAGTGACCGACAACGACGACGAGCGTGGCTTCAAGTTCCAGCGCACCCGACTGATTTTCAGTGGCAAGCTCTACGACAGCATCGATTTCCTGCTGCTCCCGGCGGCGGGGCCGAACGGCAGTTGGTCCATCCTCGACGCGTGGGCCAAGACCAAGCTCGGCGACAGTGGCTGGAGCGTCCAGTGGGGCCAGTTCAAACTGCCGTTCTACCGCGAGTGGCTGCTCAGCGAGCGCTTCAACCAGATGGTGGAGCGTTCGGATGTGAACTCGGTGTTCTCATCGAGTTACGCGCAGGGCGTTCAGCTCAGCACCTCCGCGGATGACTACCGGTTGTACTTCAGCTATTCCGATGGTCTGCGGACGCTGAACTCCGATTTCAACAGCAACATCGAAGCCGACTACGCACTGACCGCTCGAGGCGAGTACAAGTTCAGCGGCAACTGGGGGCAGTTCGCCGACATGACCAGTCTCGGCAACGAGGAATCCGGGTTCATGGTGGGTGCGGCGGTGCATCACCAGGGGCGCACGACCAACTTCCGCGGCAGCGACATCGATCGTCTGACGCAATACACGGTCGATCTCACCTACGAGGGCACGAACTGGAACCTGAGTGGCGCCTTTGTCGGGCGGACAATCAAGCAGTCGGTCGGTGGGAACGCCGATGACTTCGGGTTCCTGGCGCAGGGCGGCGTGTTCGCATCCGACAATCTCGAGGTCTTCGGTCGCTACACGCTGCTGATGCCCGACAGCGACGCGGCGGGGGACGACAACTTCAACACGGTGACGGCGGGTGTGAACTACTACCTGCACGGGCACGCCGCGAAGT
This sequence comes from uncultured Phycisphaeraceae bacterium, assembly GCA_964543335.1. Taxonomy (GTDB): domain Bacteria; phylum Planctomycetota; class Phycisphaerae; order Phycisphaerales; family UBA1924; genus JANSXG01. Next base: position 3,464 of record CAZIXS010000013.1, read on the forward strand.
TCACGGTCGACGGCGTGTGGTTCCTCGACGACCCGAACGACACGACGATGATCGGTTTCGGCTCCAGCACGGAGACGGGTCTGTTGCAGACGAGTGATTCGGATCAGTTCGCGATCCGCGCTCAGTTTCAGTTGATCTTCTGAACTCGACGCCCGAGATAGAAAACCCGACCCGGGCCGGCACTGCGCCGGCCCGGGTTCCGTTTTGGGCCAGAGATGTTCGGACTCGCGAGCAGAATGAGGAACCTTTTACATGGGTTTCACGGGGCGGAGGGCCACTGCCCGTATCGTCTGGCTGATTCACACCGGAACGCTGCGAGCGCTCCGGTTCAACCGCCGTGCGGGTGCGGGCGCCGGATGCGTCGTGCACCGTGCCCGGAAGGACTCCCAGCCATGAACACCAGCGTCACCGACACGATAGACCAGATGTCGACCGGCGAGATCGAGGTGTTGCGGCTGCTCGCCAAACGTCCTCTCGAGGTTTGGCCTGCTGTCATGATCGTGCGAGAGATCCCGTTCACCCCCGACCATGACCTCACACTGGTCGTTGGCTCGTTGATGGAGAAGGGGCTGGTGCTCGTTCAGAAGACCGGCGTAGCGGAGCGGTGCCTGGCGTCCTCGGGGCTGGCACTGACGGCGGAGGGTGTTCAGGTCGGTTTCGCCCTCGCTCGCGACGGTGCTGAGAGCGAATCGCTCCGCGCCGCGGCGGAAGCGAACCTTACGCCCCGCGGATCAGCTTGACCGGCCTCGCCCAGACGTGTCATCAGCAGTAGACCAGGCGATTGACACGCGATGGCGCAGGCAACCCTTTGTGCGATTTGAATCGATCGGACCCAGCAGACGGTGCGCTGCTCGTCTTCCAACGTGACGCGGTGCCACTGCGCGGCTGGCAATCCGACTCGGACTCGATTGGGAGGCAGACTCAGACCGGTACCTATGCACTTCAGGGACGCTTCTTTGCGAGCCCAGATCTCAGTGAACAGCTCGCTCGATGGGCGTTGCTCCCATCGGCGGAGTTCGTCGTGCGTGAGCGTGTCTTCGAGAAGCGTCGCAGTTGGCAGGTCGCGGTCGTCGCCTTCCAGATCGAGTCCGACGGGCTGCTGGTCGGACCAGGCGATGCCGGCGGCTCCGACAGTCGAACTGGAACTCCAGTGCGGACCAAGATTGCCCCTAAGTACGGGCTTGCCGAACGCCGTTCGGATCGTTTCGCGCAGAGGGACTGCTGAGAGCAGGCCCGCTCGCAGTTGGCTCGACGCCGAGCGGGCCTCAGCGCGGTCCCAGCGGCCAAATCGAACATCCACGTATATCGGATGCCCGCATGAAGGATCGGGGCGGCTCATGTGTCAGGCCCCGACATGCGGAGTGATGCCGCCAGTTCGGCAACCGCTTGGGCCCCCTCGGTGAGCATCGCGAGGTGATCGACATCCACTCGGGTAACTCGCATGGGCTGAGAGCAGTACGGTGAAAGACCGTTAGTCGTGCTGTGACGGATGGGCTTTATGCTCCTCGTGGACGGGATGGACTGGACGAGGCAGACCGGAGTCGAAACAACCGGAACGTCCCATTTCTGCAAAGCATGATGAATGTGGCGCCACAGCCCCCGTCTTTGTTGATCAGTGGGGCTCGACTGAGTCTCGATCGAGTTTCGCTTGGTCCCTTGGAACTTCGCAGAGATTTTCGACGCTGCCGTTCTCCAGATTTCTCCGTTTCGGACTCGTGCGTTGAGCTTGGCGAGGATCAGCTCAGGAGAGCGGCAGAGAAAAGGAGGGGGGTATGCATCGAGCAGAATCGTGCGATCCACGCAGATTCCGCGCTCTTTGAGTTCGGCGGCAACCCCCAACGCGATAAGACCACCGAGAGAGTATCCGATCAACTCGACCGATCGACCCTCGATCTGTTCGACGGCCAGATCTGTCGCCCTGCCCACGAACGAGTCGACGACTCGGGCGGTTGTGCTCCGGGTGTTCAGGTTCTCTGCCATGCTGATCAGGTCGAATCCGACCATCTCGTTGACATCGTCGGCCTTCCGCGAGTAGTGCGTCCAGAAGCTGTGTAGATCGATTGCGCGGCCGGATGAACCCGGGAACCCGAGCAGGGTGGTGCCGGACTTTCGTTCGGGCAGTCGGAAGTGCGAGTACGGGCGTTCGGGATCGCCCCTGACCCAGCGCGTGAGGTTCGCGAACGTCGGTTTGATCAGGAACTCGCCGACGTGGAGTTTCAACCCGGTTCGGTCGTGGATCGCGGCACCGAGTTTCATGGCCTTGAGAGAACTGCCTCCGTGCGCGAGGAAGTCGTCGTCGGGCTGCGGAGCGCTGCCGAGTTCGCTTTGCCAGAGCGAACGCAGCACTTCGATTGTTTGCGCGTTGAGGTGGGAGGCGTGGCTGTCGCTGCTCACCCACGGTTCGGTCGGATACAACGCTCCCGGGCTTTTGCTTCCCGGGAGCAGGGTGGTGGCTTCGCCGGTTCCGATCACCCGCTCGAGCGTCGCGGCGAACCGTTTCAGTTCAGACTCCGATACGGCGTCACGTGAGGCCTCGAGCCAAACCCGAGCGGTGTCGTTGCGCCGCTCGACGTGGAGGGCGATCGCGAATCGGGCGGCCAACTGGGGGATGTCGACCGGGCTCAGGGTGTGTCCGTCGCATTCGACGTCCGCACGATCCATGAGGCGGTACGTGAACCCGAAGCGGGTCAGGTGCGACGCGGCAGATGGGTCCTTTGCACGCACCAGTTCGACGACTTTCTCGATCGGGAGCACGGATTCCGTCTGGGCCCTGCGGATCTGCTGATGGACCGTCTGAAAGCGGGATTCTCGGTGCTGTGATGTATCGATGAGACGCATGTCCAGACAGCATCCGACGACGTCGCGCAGTTCAGGGCGTACGCGTTTGGAGATCGGCGTGAGGACGAATCGACCGGGAGGTCCGAAGCTTTCTTCGAGGGCCTGGCCGTAGAAGGCGAGGGCGACCGCGACAGGGCTCGTGTGAGTGCGCTTCGAGACGGCGTCGATCTGCTCGGCGATGGCGTTGCTCGCGCTCGCCGAAAACTCCTTGATGAGGATCGTTCTCGATCGCGCCTCCGGGAGCGGGTGTCGGTCTGGGGGGAGGCTGAGAACGAGCGTCGCGACGCGGGCGGCTTCCTCGTGATCGAGCCAGTCCTGCTCGCAGCGTGTGAAGTACTCGTATTGATGCTTTGGCGCCGGGGCATGACCGTTCAGGTGATCGCAGAACTCGTCGTGCAACAGCCCGACGGCCCATTCGTCGACGGCGGAGTGGAGGAACGTCGCGATCGCGAGCGAGCGCTTGCCTGGGAGCTGCCAGTGGTGGAGGCGCACGGGCATGGAGTGGGCGGGGATGGGCACCCCGATCCGTTCGATGACCTCGTTCGGGATGCTGTTCGTTGCGTCGTCGAAGTGTTCGAGTCGGCCTTCGTCGATGAACCAGGTCTCCGAGCGCGGGTCAGCGTGGGACAGGGTGAATCCCGTGGAATCGAGTCGCACCTTCGTGCGCAGCGCGCTGTGGCTTTCGATGATCGTGTTCCAGATCTGTTTAAGACGATGCGACTCGATCGCGGGTCGCACGATCCACGCCTGATGGACAAGCATGGAGCGACCTGTCGGGTCGCGCTCGTTTTCGACGGTCGCGAGTCGGCGGATCTGCCCGACGGACGGGTCGGCGTCGGGTGGCGATCGCTCGGCCAGAGGTTGATTTCCGCTCCGCGTTCGGATCCGATCCGCAACTGAGCGCAGGTCCGGGAGCGTGAGGATCTCCGCCGGCGAGACCCGTGCGCCGAGCGAGTCGAAGAGGTCCGCAGAGAGTTTCATGGCGAGCAGGGAGTGGCCGCCGAGTTGGCAGAAATTCGAGTCCATCTCGAGTGATGCTGTCGTCGGCAACCTTCGGCGTACCAGTTCGAGCAACCTGGCCTCGATCGCCATGGCGGGTTTGGCGTCGGGGAGACTGACTTCTGTTCTATGCACGAAGTATTGGCGCAGCGTGTTCCGGTCTATTTTTCCGGTCGCGCTTCGAGGCAGTTCGCTTAGCCCAATGAGCACATTCGGCACCATGCTGCGCGGCAGGCGGGAGGACAGGGCATCGCGGACGACGGTGTCCGAGATCGCTCCGGCCGGGCTGTAGAAGCCCACCAGTTGGCGTTCTCCGCCTTCGATGTCGTAAACCAGCACCGCGGCTTGCTGGATACCAACACAAGACGCGATCGCTCGTTCGACTTCTTCGGGCTCGATGCGGTGGCCTCGGATCTTGACCTGCTGATCGAGGCGGCCGAGGAAGAGAACTGTGCCATCCGGCAGGCGCTGGACATGGTCGCCCGTTTTGTACCAGCGAGTGCTGTGACAGTCAGTAACGAAGCGTTCACGGGTGAGATCGTCTCTGCCGAGGTAACCGAGCGCAAGGCCATCACCGCCAACGAGTAACTCGCCTTCGTCAACGGGCTCGTCCACTGATCCCGGTTTGACGATCCGTTCCGTGCTCCCCCGGATCGCGCGGCCGATGGGTACGCGGTCCTGCTCGAGCGTACGGGCATCGATGGTGTGGCAGAGACTGAAGGTTGTGTTCTCGGTGGGCCCGTACCCGTGGATAAGGCGTACGCTCGGGCACTGTCGCGAGAACTCGCGTAGGTGCTTGATGCTCTCGCGTTCGCCGCCTGTGAGTAGTTGCGAGAGGCCGCGGAGCGATTTGCAATGCTGATCGACCATCGCGTTGAACAGGGCTGCGGTAAGCCAAGCGCAGTCGATGTTGCGATCGACGAAATAGTCCGCCAGTTCGTTCATCGGAGGGTAGGCGCTTTCCTGGATGACGCAGGTCCCGCCGTTGAGGAGCGGTGCCCAGATCTCAAGCGTCGACGCGTCGAAAGCGATCGCGCTGGCGACGGCCCAGCGCATGCCCGGTCTCATCTCTGCGAAGTCTGCGTCGATGACGAGTCGCACCACTGCGCGGTGTGGCACGACCACTCCCTTTGGCTCGCCGGTCGAGCCGCTGGTGTACATCACGTACGCCGGCGCTTCCGGGTCGGCGGGTGGTTGCGGGGGTTGTGCGGTCGAGCCGGGGTCAGACAACGCCCGTTCGAGCGTGCTTTCGGGGTCGATGGCGCGATACCCCTCCGGGAGTCTGTACTTGCTGTTCACCAGGCCGCAGGTCGCGTTGAGTGGGCGGAGCATCGCCTCCTGGCGGCGCGCGGGACTGTCGCGATCGATGGGCGCGTAAGCTGCGCCGCATCGGAGTACGCCGAGGATGCCGACGATGAACTCCGCCGAACGATTCGTCAGCAATGGGACGAAGCAGCCGGGTCCGACCCCCGCCTCGATCAGGTTCGAAGCGAGCAGTTCCGACGCGGTTCTGAGTTGCCGGTAGGTGAGGCACACGGCGTCGGTCTCGATCGCCGGGGCGTCGGGAAACTGATCGACGATCTCTTCAAACCGACTCAGGATGGTGTATGGCGGCGACATAACGTCAACGAGGTGGGTTCGGGGATTATGGCAGCCTCCCGCGACTGCATGCTGTCAATATACCTTGGCGGGATCCAGCGATGAGATGATTTTCTTCAAATCCCGCACTCCGGGCGGGCATTGAGCGGTCGGCGCCTCGGCTTCGCACGAGCGCACCCGCCGAACAGCCCCCTCCATCGTGCCTGGGTGAGGATTTCCATCGGCGCGACGGTTTCGGTACGATAGGACATGCCCACTTTGGAAATGCCCAGCCAGGTCGGTCCCCTCCCCTCGATATCCAACCCCCCTCAGCCGCCCTCCAGGGCGCTCGGTGCGTCGTCCTCCGGGAGCACCGGGTCTGGTGTGGTAGGGCCTCATGCGGTGGGAAATTCTCTGCTGGAAGCCATCGCGGGTGGCGCCGGACAGAGCAACACCGACACCGAGTTTTACTCGCCAATCCCCGACGGCTATCGGCGTGGTCAGCACAAGTATGTGGTGGTGCTCGGGACCGTGATGTCGGGTCTGGGCAAGGGAATTTTCGCCTCGTCGATGGCGAAGCTGCTCAAAGACAAAGGTCTGACGGTCGCCCCGATCAAGATGGAGGGCTACCTGAACATCGACTCGGGCACCCTGAACCCGTTCCGGCATGGCGAGGTGTTCGTGCTGGATGACGGCACCGAGTGCGACATGGACCTCGGCACCTACGAGCGGATGCTCGACCAGAACCTGTCGGCGCGGAACTTCGTGACCTCGGGCCAGATCTTCCGAGACATTCTCGATCGCGAGCGCCACGGCGGGTACCTCGGGCGCGATGTCCAGATGATCCCCCATGTGACCGGGGAGGTGAAGCGTCGCCTCCGCGAACTGGCGATGTACGGCGACGGCAAACGCCCGGCCGATGTCATCTTTGTGGAGGTCGGCGGCACGGTCGGCGACTATGAGAACGGCTTCTATATCGAGGCGCTGCGTCAGCTGGCGTTCGAAGAAGGGCCGGACTCGGTGTGCTTCGTGGCCCTGACCTACATCATCGAGCCGCCCGCTCTGGGTGAGCAGAAATCCAAGGCGGCCCAGCTCGGTGTGAAGCGGGTCATGGAAGCAGGTATCCAGCCTGACATCATCGCCTGCCGCTCCGAGAACCCGATCCAGCCGGGTGTGGCTCAGAAGATCGCGATGTTCACGAACACGCCGCTGCGCCGCGTGTTCTCGATGCACGATCGCAAGAGCATCTACTCGATCCCCGAGGCGATGCGCCAGGAGGGGCTGGATCGGGAGATCCTGTCGCTCCTCAACCTGCACGATCGCGTCGATCTTGCCCACGAGGACCGCTCTCGTGAGCGTTGGATGAACTATGTTCGCAAGTTGACCTCGGTGAAGAGCCGTCACCTGAAGGTCGGTATCAGCGGCAAGTACGCGTCGCTTCGCGATGCCTACGCCTCGATCGAGAAATCGGTCGAGCACTGCGGCACGCAGTTGGCCACCGAGATCGACCTCTGCTGGATTGATGCCTCGGAGATCACCGACGACAATTCCTCGTCGAAGCTCGCCGATCTGGATGCCGTGATCGTGCCGGGCGGGTTCGGCTCCCGGGGCGTCGAGGGCAAGATCTCGTGCGTGAAGCACTGCCGCGAGAATGGCGTGCCTTATCTGGGGATTTGCCTCGGCTTCCAGGTGGCGGTGATCGAGTTCGCCCGGAATGTGATGGGGCTGGTCGAGGCCAATTCGACCGAGTTCGACCCGCACACGCCCGACCCGGTCATCTGCGAACTCCCCGGCCAGCGCGAGATCGAGCAGATGGGCGGCACCATGCGTCTTGGCGGTCAGGATGTGCTGATCCGCGAGGGCACCCTGCTCTGGGAGCTGTTTGGTAAGAAGGACATCGCCCGCCAGCGTTTCCGCCACCGCTACGAGGTAAACCCCTCCTACATCGAGCGGATCGAGGCTGCCGGCCTGATTTTCTCGGGGCGCCACCCCAAGCAGCCGGTCATGCAGGGGCTGGAGATCCCCCGCCCCGGCACGGAGGAGGCCAAGGTCGGCAAGGGGCGTTCGCATCCGTTCTTTGTGGCGGGCCAGTTCCACCCGGAACTGACCGGTCGCCCGCTTCGTCCGCAGCCGCTGTTCATGGGGCTGATCGACGCGGCGCTGCAGCGGAAATATGGGGAGAATTCTGTTGCCCGGGAACATGCCAAAAGCCAATCCTGAGGCGAAATCTGACCCGTGATTCGGGCTCCTCAGGCGTGACGCCACGCAGGATCGGCGGTATACTCGCCGCCCGCTCTGGCCCAAAGCTCAGGGCGGTCCAAAGGGCGAGGTAGCTCAGCTGGCTAGAGCGCTGGATTCATAACCCGGAGGTCGGGAGTTCAAGTCTCCCCCTCGCCACTTTCCCGGCTCCCCGGTCTACCCGGGGAGTTGTCTTTTTTGGTCCGGATTCGTCGGGAGCACCGGATCGCCAGCAGGCAAGGGGCAAATCGGGGGCTGAGAGCAGTATGGGGCACGAGCTGGTGCCGATTATCCCTGCGAGCAAAGAACTGACTCGGCGGTTAGGGAGTAGTATCCGGCGTCGGCGTCCGTACGCCGAACTTCTCATTCTCTCGCCGGCCTCTTCCGGGGCCCGACGGAGCTGTATTGAACCACGATAGCCCCTCACCGTGCTCGTCCGACGAGCATTCCCCGCATGCTCCGGGACAACCCTCGCTCGCGGTCCGCATCGCGACTCTGGTGACAATCCTGCTGCCTTTCGTTGGTTTGGCTGGCGGCATCGTGCTGATCTGGCCGTTCGGTTTCGGCTGGGTTTCGCTGACACTGCTGCTCGTGATGTATGTGCTCACCGGGTTTGGGGTCACGATCGGCTACCATCGACTCTTCACGCACCGCTCTTTCGAGACCGGGCCGATCATGACAGCGGTGCTCGGTGTTCTGGGTTCGATGGCGGTCGAGGGCCCCTTATTGAACTGGGTAGCGACCCATCGCAAGCATCACCAACACAGCGACCACGATGACGACCCGCATTCACCGCACACGCACGGAGCGGGGTTGGTCAATTTCTTCAAGGGCCTGCTTCATGCGCATCTGGGCTGGATGCTGAGCTCTCGCTACACGCCGGATATCCCAAGGTATTCGCCCGACCTCGCTCGGAACAAACTGCTGCGGATCATCAGCAAGACTTTCCCGCTTTGGGTTCTTTTGGGACTGCTGATCCCCGCCGCGATCGGTGGGCTGTTGACGATGAGTTGGTCCGGCGTGCTGCTCGGCTTCGTCTGGGGCGGTCTGGTCCGGATCCTGCTGCTGCACCATGTGACATGGAGCATCAACTCGGTGTGTCACATCTGGGGCACCCGCCCGTTCGAAAGCCACGACGAGAGCCGCAATAACGCGATTCTCGGGGTGCTCGCGTTCGGCGAGGGGTGGCACAACAACCACCATGCCTTCCCGACTTCGGCTCGTCACGGCCTGCGCTGGTGGGAGTTCGATTCGAGTTACCTCGTCATCCGCGGCATGGAGATGCTCGGCCTCGCCCGAAAGGTGCGCGTTCCGGCGAAAGACCGGCAGGCGCTCAAGCGCCGCGGATCGCACTGACTCAGTGCAGCGGCTCGGGCTTCCCGGAGGCTGCGCTGGTCAGTTCCGCCTCGATGAATTTGGTGACCGCGAGCGCTTCCCGCAGTGTGGGAAGCGCTTTTCGTTCCGTGGTCCTGGTCAGGGCGGTGCAAAGGATTCTGGCCTGCTGATCGAATCCCGCGCTGGAGCCGATGTCTGGCCGGTGCGTTTCACCCTCGGCGTGGATCTCCATCGGGAGTTCACGGCGGGAGTCGAACGTGATGACCGCCTGTTCGAACTCGACGGTGTAGGCCATGCGGAATGGGAACGCGGGATCGTTCAGCCAGCCGCCCTCGATCGAGACCT
>CAZIXS010000013.1:12896-40911 GCA_964543335.1 uncultured Phycisphaeraceae bacterium
ACGCACATGGCGGGGATGACGAGCCGATCGGAGCGGTCGGCGCGTTCGATCAAACGCTGAATATCGTTGCAGCTCGTAGCCACGGGCTTCTCGACGAGCACATGGCGGTTTGCCTCGAGCGCCCGGAGGGCGAAATCGACATGGGTATCGGTGTGGGTGCACACGCACACGAGATCCACACGGTCATCGGCGAGCAGATCGCTCGCGTGTCCGTACCGGGCGACGCGATCGGGGTCGAAGAGATGAGGTGCCTTCGAACCGCTGGCGATGTTGCCCGAAGCGGTTTCGAGTCCGGTCAGGCGATCGGGGTTCGCGTCGCACACGGCGCGGAGTTCGCACGGGTAGCCGTCGGCCGCGGCATCACGGAAGGCACGGGCGTGGGTCTGGCCGATGAAGCCCATGCCGATGATGCCTATGCCCAGCGCATCAGGCACGGGTTGTGCTCGTGTATTGGGCGACCAAGGTCGCGGCGGTGCGGATATCTTCCACGCGCTGGGTTCCGGCTTCGCGTTCGATCACGAGGGTGATCTCTGGCAGGCGGGTTGCGATGACTTCAAAGAATGCTGACCAGTCGACGGCGCCGGTGCCCGCCGGGACTTCGGTGCCCCACATCCCCGGAGTTTCGGTGGGGATGGCGTCCTTGATGTGGACCTGCATGATGTACGGCGCGAGTGAGCGGATCGCTTCCACAGGGTCGCCCATGGCGTACAGGATCATGTTGGCAGGGTCGAAGTTGATGCCGACCGAAGGGTGGTCAAGGTCTTCGAGCGCGGCCATCAGGACAGGTGCGGTTTCCTGTCCGGTTTCCAGTGCGACACGGATGCCTCGGGCGTCGAAGATGTCGGCGATGGTACGCAGGCGACCAAGGATGGTGCGGTACTCCGGGTCGTCGCGCTCGTGAGGGATGAACCCGGCGTGAAAGGTCACCAGATCGAGACCGAGTCGTGAGGCGAGTTCGGCGTTGTCTTCGGCGGCGCGGAGGTTGGCCTGCCAAGTTGAATCGGGCCTCAGTCCTCCGGTGATGCGGATCGTGTCGAGCGTAGAGTAGTCTTCGCCCTCGGTGGCCATCATGCCGGAGACGATCTGTATGTCGGCGTCCCGGAGGAGGTGCCGTGTCTCTGCCTCGTCCCACGCGCCGGTGCGGATGGGATCGATCGCGAGTTGGACGGCCGACACGCCGCACGCGTTCAGGTCCCGGACGAGATCCGAGGGGGACCCGGGTTGGAGTGACCACGAGCAGACGGCGAGGCGATGAGGCATCAACCCTCGCTTCCTTCCGGTGTTTCGAGCTGGGCCCAGACCCGCTCGATCAGTTTCTTTGTGGCCAGCGAGCCTTCCCGGGGCGACAGGTTTCCGCCTTCGTACTCGACACCGATCCAGCCGGTGTAGCCCGCATCGCGGACGATGCGGAGCATCTTCGCGTAGTCGGTCTTGGTTTCGTTGCCTTGCTCATCGAAGTCGTGCGACTTGGCGCTGACGGCTTTGGCGAAAGGCATCAGTTCGGTGACACCCTGGTAGCGGTCGTACCAAGCGTCGGGCTGATCGGAGCGGGACCAGTCCATGCAGAAGTTTCCGAAGTCCGGGAGGGTGCCGATCCGGGGGTGGTCGGCCGTGCGCATAACTTCTGAGAGCCACTTGCCGTTCGAGCTGAGGCCGCCGTGGTTCTCGACGATGACGAATAGGTCGAGGGGGTCGGCGAGATCGCAGAGGCGGCGAAGGCCGTCGGCGGCGCGGTCGCGCTGCTCGTCCCATGTGCCGCTGCTCGCGGCGTTGACGCGGATGGAGTGGCAGCCGAGGGTTTTGGCGGCGTCGAGCCACTTGCGGTGATTTTCGACGGCGCGAGTTCGGGCTGCGTCGTCGGCGTCGCCGAGGTTTCCCTCGCCGTCGCACATGATGAGCAACTGCTTCACGTTCGCGTCGGTCGCGCGGGTGTTCATTTCCTTGAGAAATGCCTCGTCAGTGGCTTTGTCCTTGAAGAAGCTGTTGACATACTCGACCGCTCCGAAGCCCATGGTGCGGGCTTCGGCGGCGAAGTCGAGGTGCGCGAGTTCGCCGGCGTAGAGAAGTTTGTGCAGCGACCACTGCGCCAGTGAGATCTTGGGTTCGGCAGCACAGGACATTCGGCGTGAAGCGCCAAACCCGAGCGGCGCGAGTGGTCCGCTCCCGAGCACGAACGCGGCGGTGGCTCCGGCGTACTGGATGGCCTGGCGGCGGGTGAGGGTGCGTGTCGGGTTGTCCATCGCTCAGAACTCCTGGTGCGATTTGCGGAAGGAAGGCAGCAGGCAATCCACGATGATGATCACCCCGAGGATGCCCGTCGATGCGGAGTAGGCGAAGCCGCCGCCGACGATCGCGTAGGCCCAGATATCGTTCTGGCGGGCGAGCCACCAAGAGGCCATATCCGCGGTCAGGCCGATCGCGCCGGCCAGTGTGATCAAGCCGATGAGAGACCCCGGCAAGCGGCTCATGGCCCCAACGAGACCGAGCACGAGCAGGATGATCGCCATCACCGGTGCGTGGGTGTGCTGGCTCATCGCGATGATTTCGATCGTCGTCGGGTTGACCTCGTTCGAGGTGGCCAGGGGTTTGATGTCATCGAAATATTCGAGAGGGACCTGAGGGTACGCGTCGGGTCCGGTCGCGTTTCGGGAATGGCAGTTCAAGCAGCTGACAGCGATGATCTCCGCCGGAGCGTCATCACCGAGGTCGAAGTCGTCGAACTTCGTGGGCAGCGTCGCCGGATCGTTGAGCCAGTCCAGCAGCAGGCTCCGCTCTCGATCGGGCAGGTCTTCGGGGTGGCCGGCTTCCAGAGCTTCGATCAGGGGCGAGGGCACGCTGACGCCGTGGTAGTGGCCCTTGATGTCGTTCATCGTGAGGCCTTCGACACCGTCGCGCTTGTCGTAATGCCAGGCCATATGGATGCCCGACACGATGTACCCGCCGAGCAGCACGAGCGTGAGCAGGGCCACGCTGAGGCGAACGAGGTAGGGCAGGTGTGTCAGCCGGGGCAATGCGGGCTTGGTGGGTGTGTCGCTCACGGATTCAGAGTCCTGCCAGGTCGATGTCGATGGCGTTCCCGGTCACCACGGCTTCCTGAGCGGCGATGCCGACAGCGGTGGCGCGGGCGGCCTCGGCGAGCGTGCAGGCGGGGGTGTCTCCGGAGGCGATGCAACCGATCCAGTTTTCGAGGGCGTAGTAAAGGGCGGGGTGGGGCAGGCCGACGCCTTCCTTGAGCTTGCCCTGCTCGGCGAGCTGGGTCGCGCCGGCGATCAGCGTGATGCCCTCATCGTTGTGGAACTGCTGGCGGTTGGCGTAAACCTCCCAGCCCTGCGTGGGTGCATCGGATTCCTTGAACATCCAGCCGTGCGACCAGGCGAGTTTGATGGCGGCGTTGGTGCCGTAGAAAACTTCGTACGCGCCCTCGTAGGAGTTACCGATGGTTGCGCCGTATTGCAGGACCGAGCCGTTATCGAACTCGAGCATGAGGTTCACGGTGTCGTGGACTTTGCGTCCGTCCTCGTGCGCCCTGATTGAGCCTCGACCGATGACCCGGACCGGGTATCGCTCGGTGTACCAATGGAAGACATCGAACTGCTGGGCGCCGAGTTCTCCGGGCAGGCCGAGCGAGACTTCTTCGTCGAGTTTCCAGTTCAGGGCTCTGTAGCGGGCCTGATCGGAGGCCGGGTTGACCCAGGTGGTCTTTTCGTGGTTCTGCGCTCGGAGGGTGACCATGTCGCGCACGGAGTCGGTGCGGTAGAAGCCCCGTGCGAGTTGGTAGACGGGGTTGGATCGCCCCTGGAAGCCGGCGGCGATGACACCCTTGGCGCCGCGGGCGGCCTGGGTGATCGCGCTGCAGTCCTCGCGGGTGTGCGCCAGGGGGCATTCGCAGTACAGGTGCTTTCCGGCGGCCATCACCGCCAAGGCGACCTCTTTGTGCGTATGCGTCGGTGTGGCGACGATGACCGCATCGACTGAGCCGGACTGGAGCATGGCTTCCACGGTCGGGAAACCCTCCGCACCGGATGCCCGCCGAAGGCCCGCGGCGAGTCTGCGCTCGTCGGTGTCGCACATCGCGGCGATCTTCACGCCGCTGAACTTGCTGAGCTCGGCGAGCACCGCGCGGCCCTGCCGGCCGATGCCGACCACGCCAACCCGCAGATCGGCGTTGAACGGCCAGACGGTTGCGCCAAGAACGCTCGGGACGAAGGCGAACGCCGCGGCGGAACCGGCGGCACGGACAAGAAACTCACGACGCTCGATCTCGGACATCACATACCTCTGCAAACATATCTGTCAGGCACAGATGGCCTGTTTCGTGGTCGAAATCCATTGCTGGCCGGCACGGATATGGGCACCATACCCGACCGGCATTCGGTTCATCAGGTCCGGATCGACGACCAGGGCGGTCGACCAGACTTCGCATACTTCAGCGGAGGGTCCGTAGACGCAAGCCAGATCGACCCCGCTCGCACTGCGGGCGGAGCGTGGGTCGAGGATGTGGCCTTTATCGCCAGCCATACGACCACGCGGTTCGGAGACGGACATGGCCGCGTCTTCGAGATCGATGACGGGGGCTCCCGGGTGATCGACGGATACCCGGATCCGCCACGGTTGCCCGTCCGGGCTTGGACCGATGGCGATGACCGAGGAGGTTCCCCCGTGGATGAGGGCGCTCGTCGCGCCGAGATCGCGGAGTTCCTCAGCGCACCGGTCGAGGGCGAAGCCCTTGGCGATCGCACCAAGATCGAGACGAACACCGGGCTTCTCCAGTCTTACTGACGAGGTCTGCTCATCGAGGATCAGGGCATCGGCTCCGTAGGCTTCGCTGCCCGAGTCGTCACCTCGGAAGCCATAGTGGGCCATGAGCGCGCCGAGGGTGATGTCGAACGCGCCCTTGGTATGGTTGGTGTAGGACTTGCAGCGCGCGAGCAGTTCGAACAGATCACAAGAGACACGGACCGAATTCATGGGCGCGGCGCTGTTGATGCGAGAGATCGCACTTGCCGGGTCAAATGCCGACAGCAGGTCGTGCCACTCGAGCACGACGCGCTGGACTTCTTCACCGGCGGCCGCGGCGTGGGTGGAGGAGGTCATGCTACAGGCGAAGCCGGCCAGCACGCATTCGAAGCGTGTGCCCATGGCTTCGAAGGAGCGCAGGGTCGGCTCGGCATCGGACATCGATCAGACCTGCTTGGCGCGCATGGTCTCGGGGTCGAAGGTGTAGGCGTGGCCGGTCCACATCGACTTGGCAGCGAGGTCAACCGCCACCATGACCTTCGAGGCGAGATCGATGTTGCTCGCCGCGGCTTCGCGGCTGCGCATGCACGAGAGCCAGTTGAGGCGGAGCTGGTCCTGGTCGTTGCCGATGTCGGGGCAGGTGATCTCCTCGCGATCGACATCGTCGACCCAGATACGCTCAGGTCGGATGTCGACATGACGGCCGCCGAGGTACATGTTGGCCTTGTGGCCCCGGATCATGGTTTCGAGGCCGACCTCGTTGGCGGTGGAGCCGGCGATGATCATGGTGTGGTTGTTCTCGAACTGCACGGTCAGGTTGACCTGATCGAAGTTCTCCATGTCGTGGTCGACGATGTGAGCACCGGTGGCGAGCACGCGGGTGGGCCATCCGGCATCGAGGGCGAAGATGAGCGGGGTCATCACGTGCACGAGCAGGTCGCCGATGATGCCGGTGGAGAAGTCCTTGTAGCGGCGCCAGCGGGCGTAGACCTTCGGGTCCCACTCGCGCGGGCCGAGGCGACCGAGCCAGGCCTCCCAGTCGAGGTTGACGCCGGGCTTCCAGTCGTCGTTGATGCCGTAGTAGTTCCACTCGCCGGTGGTGGAGTTGCGGCAGTACGAGGTCTGCGACCAGACCGCGGGTCCGATCTTGCCGTCCTTGATCGCCTGACGCGCTTCCTTGTACTTGGGCAGCATGATCATCTGCGTGCCGACCTGGAAAATGCGGTCGCTGTGCTTGAGCACGGCTTCACGCACATCCATCGCCTCGAAGAGTTCGAGGGTCATGGGCTTCTCGCAGTAGACATCCTTGCCGGCTTCCAGTGCGTCGATGACATGTTGGGCGTGCCAGTGCTCGGGGGAGGCGATGATGACGCCGTGGATATCCTCGCGAGCAAGGAGTTCCTTGTAGTTGCGGGTGGACTGGACCTCGACGCCCTTCTGCTTGTCGTTGCAGCCGCGGAGGCAGTGGTCCCGGCGTTCGTCGCACACATCGGCGAGGGCGACGATCTGCACCTTCTCGGTGCCCGCGTTGTTGAAGTTCATCATGGCGTGGGCGTGGCCGTTGCCCATGCCGCCGGTGCCGATGATGCCCAGGCGGATCGTCTCGCCAGCGGTGGGGGCCTTCCCCTTGGCGGCTTTGACGGTCGGGAACAGGCGACTCGGACGGGCGGAGGCGGTTCCCGCAGAACCCAGCACGGCGGCGGCCCCAGCGAGGGCGGTCGCTCCGAGGAATTGTCGGCGACCGGGGAGGGGGGCGGCGGGGGAGGGGCGGTTCTGGTCGGCCATGCTGCGTTCTCCTGTTTGTCTCGCGTGTCCACGCTGGCACAGAAATCGTGGTTCAGTCTTGATACTACCGGTGAATGTCAGTCGGTGGAAGAAGATTTTGGGGCTGGAATCGGCTGCGCACGGCTCATAGGGCTTCGATCTCCGCGGATGTCGGTTCCGAGCCGGTTCGTTCGAAACGCCCCTTCTTCGGGTAGAAGGTGAGCAGGGCAACCAGACAGGCAAGAGAGATCCACATCGGGACACCGAAGAGCCTGGAGTAATCCATGGATTCGGTGACCGTGCCGTCCGTGGCTGTGGTTTGGATGGTGGCCCATTTGGCGACGATGCTCGTCGCGAACCAACTTCCAACGATGATTCCGAGTCCCACGAAGACGAGGTTGTACAGGTTCTGCGCGCTGGCCCGGATGTCGCCGGTTGTCTCCTCATCCACCACCATGAAGGCCACGAAAATGAAGCAGCCGAAGCAGAACCCGTGCATCGTGATACCGGCAATCGCAATCGCGATCTCCGGGATACCCGTCGTGGAGGCAATGGCGTCGAGTTGTCCGAAGAGCAGCATGCGCAGCCCGTACGCGATAATGCCGATCGCCAAGAGCGACTTGCGGCTCACTTTCTTCGCGAACAGTGGGATCAGAGCGATCACGGCAACCTCCGCGATCTGCCCGATGGTCATCAAGCCGCCGCCACCAACACCGAAGACCTTGTTGATGGCGTCCGCGACCCCGGAGTCGCCGGCTTTGTTCTGCACATCCTGAAGGAAAGAAGAGGCGTGCACGAAATAGAACTGGTGGATGATGGAAATCGGCACCGAAAGCAGGAACAGTGTCACCAGCGGCTGGCGGCGGATTTCCTTGATTGCTCGGAAGGAGGCGTTCTTCTCGCTGGCTTCCCTGCTCGGCGGGGTGTTCGGCAGAGACAGGCAGTAGATCGCCATGATGACGCCGAGTATTGCACTGAGGCGAAAGGCGTCGGCTCGGCCAGCGTCTTGTGCTGCGGCAATCACGGTGAGCTCATCGGTCGTTGGTGTGTGCTTGAGCAGAAGCCATTGACCAACGGCGATACCCGCGCATATCCAGCCAACTGTGCCCCAGAGACGTACTTTGCCGAAGTCATTGTCGCGGTCGGGCAGATGATGGAACGACAGCGAGTTGGTGAGCGCGAGCGTTGGCGCGTATACGAGGCCATAGACCACGGAGATCATCAGGAAGGGCCAGAATCCATCGATCGTCGCCAAGACAAAGACGAGAACTGCGCCAATCAAATGGCTCGCGGCGAGCAGCCTCTCGGTCGAAAAGTACCGGTCAGCGAGCTGCCCGGCGATGAACGGGCCGATAATGGCTCCAACCGCACCGGCTGCAAGGATGCTGCCGACCTGGTCGAGATTGAACCCACGATGACCGAGCAGGAACGGGTACAGGATCGGGAGCCATGCTCCCCAGATGGCGAACTGCAGGAACATCATGATCGACAGGCGGGTGCGAAGGAGTCCCGGTACACCGTCTGTAGGTTGCGCCATCGAGTTCTCGTGCTTCTCCCGCCCCCGCGGTCGTGTTCGTGAGTCGATGAATTGCGTGGAAGCGTAATGCGGCGGTGGCAAAATGGGAACCGACAAGTAGCATACTTGTCCGTTCAACACTTCTTCGGAGCCCGCCATGCCTCGACCCGTCACTCTGTTTACCGGCCAGTGGGCCGACATGCCTCTGGAAGTTCTGGCCGAAAAGGCCGCGGAATGGGGGTACGACGGGCTGGAACTGGCGTGCTGGGGGGATCACTTCGAGGTCGACCGGGCGGTGTCGGAAGATGGCTACTGCCAGGGGCGCCACGACCTGTTGGCCAAACATGGGCTGAAGTGCTGGGCGATCTCGAACCACCTGGTCGGGCAGGCGGTGTCGGACCCGATTGATGCGCGTCACCAATCGATCGTGCCCGAGCGGGTGTGGGGCGACGGCTCGGAGAGCGGCGTGCGCGAGCGGGCGGCACAGGAGATGAAGGACACGGCCGAAGCCGCGAAGCGGATGGGATTGTGCGTGGTCAACGGTTTCACCGGCTCCCCGGTGTGGCACAAGCTGTACTTCTTCCCGCCGACGAGCCAGGAGGAGATCGACGCCGGCTACCGCGAGTTCGCTTCGCTGTGGAAGCCGATCCTCGACGAATTTACGAAGCGAAATGTCGGCTTCGCCCTCGAGGTGCACCCCTCTGAGATCGCCTACGACATCCACACCATGCAGCGGGCGCTCGATGCGCTCGACCACCACCCCGCCTTCGGCGTGAACTTCGATCCCTCCCACGCCCAGTGGCAGGGGCTCGACCCGGTCAAACTCCTCGACGCCTTCCCCGATCGCATCTGGCACTGCCATGTGAAGGACTGCGCCACGACCCTTGACGGAACCAACTCCATCCTCGGTGGCCACCTGGCCTTCGGCGACCACCGGCGCGGGTGGGACTTCCGCTCGCCCGGGCGTGGTGATGTGGACTTCGAAGCCATCATCCGCGCCCTCAACCGCATCGGCTACAAAGGCCCGCTGAGCGTCGAATGGGAGGACAGCGTCATGGATCGCGAGCATGGCGCGTCCGAAGCGGTGG
Organism: uncultured Phycisphaeraceae bacterium; assembly: GCA_964543335.1. GTDB lineage: Bacteria > Planctomycetota > Phycisphaerae > Phycisphaerales > UBA1924 > JANSXG01. Next base: position 22,002 of record CAZIXS010000013.1, read on the forward strand.
ACTTCGTGCGCGGCATGGACTTCCCTCCCGCAGGGCAGGCCTTCGATTCAGCCTTCGAGAAGGACAACAAGTGACCACCGGCCTTACTTACGCCATGATCGGCGGTGGCACCGGCTCCTTCATTGGCGCGGTGCACCGCATGGCCATTGCGCTGGACGGCACGGCGAAGCTCATCGCCGGAGCGTTCTCCTCGACCGCCGAGCGATCGAAGCTGTCCGCGGCGGAGCTCGGTGTTGATCCAGATCGTGCCTACGCGGACTACGCCGAACTGGCGCGGAGCGAATCCCAGCGCGAAGACGGAGTCGATTTCGTCGTCATTGTCACGCCGAACCATGTGCACTACGAGGCGGCCAAGGCGTGTCTCGAAGCCGGGTTGCATGTCGTGTGCGACAAGCCGTTCACGGTGACGAGCGCGCAGGCGAAGGAACTGCGAGAGATCGCCGCGGCGAAGAACCTGCTCTGCGCAGTCACCTACAACTACTCTGGCTACCCGATGGTGCGGGAGGCGGCAGAACTGGTTCGACGCGGCGCGATCGGAAACATCCGCAAGTGCTTCGTGGAGTACCACCAGGGCTGGCTCGCCACCAACCTCGAATCAACCGGCCAGAAGCAGGCCTCGTGGCGCACCGATCCCGCCAAGGCCGGCCTCGGCGGCGCCCTCGGGGACATCGGCACGCACGCCGAGCAACTGCTCCGCTTCATCACCGGGCTAGAGATCGAATCGCTTTGTGCGGACATGACGAGTTTCGTGCCGGGGCGCGTGCTGGACGACGACGCATCGGTGCTGATGCGCCTCTCCGGCGGCGCAAAGGCCATGCTCACATGCTCACAGATCGCCGCCGGCGAGGCCAACGGGTTCTCCATCCGCATCTACGGCGAGACCGGCGGGCTCATCTGGCGACAGGAGACGCCGGAGCAACTCGTCCGGACATCACTGGACGGGTCGAAGACGATCCTCTGCCGCGGCATCGAGCCGCTCAGCAGCCGAGCGACCACGGCTTCGCGCCTGCCCTCGGGCCACCCCGAGGGGTTCATCGAGGCCTTCGCGAACCTCTATCGCGGCGTCGCCGAGCACATCATGTGCGAACGCAGCGGGACCGCGCCAGGGGCGATGGCCCTGCAACTGCCGCTCGCGCAGGATGGTGAGAACGGGGTGCGGTTTGTGGAGGCTTGTGTGGAGTCGGCAAAGAGTGGGTCTGGGTGGGTGAAGATCTGATAGTTCTGCGCACTCGACGTGGGCTTCGCTTCGCGAAGACCACGCCACCCATATCCGTCAATCCAGCTCCATGACCCGGATGTCTTTGAACATGATCACATTGCCTTGATGGTGTCCCTGCACCGCGAGGTGACCCTCGCTGTAGCGATCGAGTTCGGTATCCACCATCGGGACGCCGTTGATCCAGGTCCGGATCCGGTTCCCCTCCGCACGCACGCGGTAGTCGAACCACGCGTTGTCCCGCGTGATCGGTGCCGTCACACCCACGGGCCATGCCATGTCGTAGATGCAGCCCGTGAAGTTCTTCGGGTCGTGGTTGTCGACCTGTGCCTCGTACCCGTTCGGCCATGGCACATTGGGGTTCGGATTTGGCGTCACACGGAAGTACATGCCGGAGTTGCCGCGTTCGTTGACCTTCACGAGGGCGCGCATCTCGAAGTCGGTGTATGTGCCGCCGGTGAAGAGGTGGCCTGGGCCGTCGCGCCCGATCAGCGTGCCGCCCTCGACGGACCATGTGCCGGCGTCCTCGGCGAACCAGCCCTCGGGAGTCCCGTCGGCCTTGTTGCCGTTGATGAGGTGGACCATGCCGGCGGGCTCAGGGTCGGTGGAAAGGTCGGTGATGCGGATGTTGCGATAGCGGAAGGCGTGGCCGTGGTCCTGCAGGGCGATGTAGCCCGTCGTGGCGCGGGAGTTCAGTGGCAGGGGGTTCTCCTCGCTGCGGTAGAAGCCGCGGCCGTCGAGCTTGGTGGCGTCGTGGATGTGCTGGCCGTTGAGCCAGACATCGAGCGTGTCGCCGACCAGGCGGATGCGGTAGCTGTTCCAGTTGCCGGCTTCGTTGACGGCCATGGTGGCGGGGGCGACCGCTTCGTAGACCGAGCCGCAGTTGCGCAGGCCGGGTTCTTCGCCGTGGGTGTCGAGGATCTGCACTTCGAAGCCGGTGAAGGCGGGGTCTCCGCCGGAGGAGCCACGCAGTCCGACGCCGGAGTTGCCGCCCTCGGGCATCCAGAAGTCGAGTTCGAGTTCGAAGTCGCGGTACATGCGGTCGGTTCGCAGCCAACCGCCCTGGCCGGGCTTGAGGGTGACGATCTCGCCGTCCTCCACGCCCCAGGCATCCTGTGCGCCGGTGGCGACCCAGCCAGAAAGGTCTTCGCCGTTGAAGAGATCAGCCTGCTGTGATGCGGTGCAGCCGGGTGCGGTGAAACCGATGAAGCCGAGCAGAGAGGCGAGGATAGCGTTGCGCATGTGGGGTCTCCTTCGTCAGGGGCGTAGCATAACGCTCGACGGTGAGGAGGTCCGCCCAGCAGACTTCGGTCGCAAGCCGCGTCGGAGGCGCGGATCCGAGGTGCCGAAGGAATCACTCCAAGAAAAAACCCCGCCTTCCGGCGGGGTCAAAGCGGGCGATCGGACTCGAACCGACAACATTCAGCTTGGAAGGCTGACGCTCTACCATTGAGCTACGCCCGCGCGTGTGGGGAAAGTATACACGCCTGGCCCGCCGTCGAATAGTGGCTAGACTCCGTCCATGGAAATCGTCGTCAATGGCCAGAATCAGACCGTCCCGGACGGGCAGACCGTTGGGGATCTTGTGGAGGCTCAGGGGCTCAGCGGGCAGCCCTGTGCCGTCGAGGTGAACAAAAAGCTGGTTCCCAAGAGACAGCACGCCGAGCACATCCTCGCCGAGGGAGACCGCGTGGAACTGGTCACGCTGGTCGGGGGCGGGTGATCGCCAGGCAGGTTGGTCGGGGCCTCAATTCCCCGAACGCTTCTCCAGCGAGTTGAGCATCTCACAGATCGCCAGCAGGCCCAGGCAGGTGGCATCCACCGAGACGGTCTGGTCCCACAAGGCAAGACGAACCCCGCCCATGGCCCGCTCGGCATCCGGGTACATGTGGCCTTCGGCTTCTGAGGCGGTGAGCTGGACGATGAAGCGCATGGAACGGATCAGGCCGCTGATCTGCGGGAACAGTTCCTGAGGTTCGGTCAAGCGTGTATCACCCATCATGGTGGCCGCGAACGCGATCGCACGGATGCCCTGCCAGGTCGGGAGCTGGGTCGAGCCTCTTGAGAACACAATGCCTCCGACGAAGTCCGCGTCGCTCGCACCGGCACTGATTGGGTCAACCTGGAATTCCCAGACCAGTTCGCGCATCTCTCTGAGTGCGATACCCGCGGGAACCGCCTGATCGGAACCCGCCAGTTCGAGTTCGGCCCAGCCAAGCCACGGCATCGCGGTAACCAACTGCGGCGTTGGCAGTTCCCTGAACAGGCTGCGGACATCCGCGCGTGCCGTTTCGAGGAACTGTGTGCCCTCATCACCGAGAGTTTTACCGGCTTTCGCCAGCGCATACGAGCGCAAGTCGAGCGCGCCCGGGCCGAGCCGCTTGAATGCGTCCTGAGAGAATTCGCTTGTGAGTTCACCGATGGATTCCAATGCGAACTCTTTGAGCAGTTGGCGATCGCTCGGCGTGATGCCTCCCGGTGCTTCGATACACTCGGCCCATGCGAGTGTCCAAGTCGCGAGCGCGACGGGGTCTGTTCGGATATCGACTTCGCCCTCGGCAACCCGAGTGAGATCGACGAGCAGCGAGAGAGCGTATTCCGCGGCGTGCCTCGCGCGAGCCGGCGCGGTGCCGGATGTGTTCGCGTAGCGAGCGAGCGCGAAGGCCGTGGTCGCCTGTTCGCGCGGGGGCGCGATGTAGGGCTCGTAGCGGTCGGAAGTCGCTCTGTAATCGCCGAGCATGCCGATCGGTTCCTCGCCCGGCCATTCCAGACGGATCAGGAATTCCGCGGCCTCGTCCGCCGCGGCACGAAGATTGGGTGTCGTGATCGCGGCTTCACTGACAAGCCGCCCGCCGCGCACCATGAAACTGGGCGGAACGCCGGGTTTGGTCTGGGCGAGGTGAGTGATGTCGAAGCGGTAGAGGGTGACTTCTTCGGTCTGGCGGACAATGTGCAGGTCCACCGGGGGTAGGCCAAGACGGGTCACAGCAACACGCAAGGCGCGTTCGCTCGGGTCGAAGCTCGCGCTGGTGGTACTGGGGAAGCTGAGGATCGCGCCGGGAAAGACCGAGCCGTAGGAGCCGCCGCTGCGAGCCGCGACACCCTGGAGACCGGGGTTCACCAGCACGCCGGCAGCGCTGTAGGTTTCGGCGGCGAGGGGGACGAGCGGGCCAGCGAGTTGCAGGTCGATGGTCATGCGGGCCAGGCGCTGCTCCAGGCGTTCGTCGTACAGGGCGTCGTTGGGCAAGTTTTCGACCAGTCGCGGGTACGCGGATTCCCACGCCTGTGTTGCCGCGCGCCAGACCGTGGTTCCGTCTTCTCCGATGATCTCGCTGCGCCCGATCACCTGGCCCGATAACCGCAGCACAATTGAAGCTCCCGCGCAGTTCGGCGGGTCGATGTTTCGGGACTCTCGAGGATCATTCGGCGTCGGCAATGATTGGCCGCGGAGCCACTGCTCGACCTGCTGGTATACTCCGAAGGTGTCCTCGGCGCTCGGGCGTTCACCCGCCTGCGCGAACGATGGCAGTGCGGTCAGCATGGTCAGCACGGTGACCAGAAGACCGTTTAGCAACGCGGCGGGTTTCCGTCGCCGGGCAGCCGAACGGATGCGCTGCTCCCCTTCACACCAGGCATGGGAGGCCATAGCACCACACGAGGTGTTGCGTTTGTGCAACGCGCTGTTCATCCCGACCCCGCTATCGGACGCCAAAACCGCGTTCTGAGCGTTCCAGAGGGGTTGAGGGTCTGAAGCCGGGTTTCGGCACGGGCTTTGAACTTTGTGTTGTGACAATCGAAGACCCGTCTGAAAGGTGTTCATAATGGCTCTTGTCAATGCTGCTGGAATGGTGTTCAATCTCAGTGAGAATCGCAAGCGGATCCTCCTGCTGACCGCGTTGGCCTTCCTGACCATGATGTAAGCCCACAAGGGCTCAGCGCGGCATCCGTATCGGACGCGCCGGTCGGTCGACCGTTCATCGCATGACATCGTAGCGGCGAAATGAAAAAGGCCCGGATCGCTCCGGGCCTTGTCCTGTTTGGCAGTCGGGAATCGGATCAGAACTGGATCTTGTCCGAACCCATCGCGCCGTGGTCGTCCATGCCACCACGGGTGGGAACGCCCGCCAGCGACTTGGTAACCTCACGCTCGGCACGAGCCACCTCAGCCGCACCCCACTGGGCACGCTTCAGCGACAGACCGATCTTGCGATCGGAGATGTCCACCCGGAGGATCTTGACATCGACTTCTTCGCCAGCCTGCACGACATCGTGCGGGTTTTCGACCTTCTGGTCGGCGAGTTCGGAGATGTGCAGCAGGCCTTCGAGATCGTCTTCCAGTTCGACGAAGACGCCGAAGTTGGTGATCTTGGTGATCTTGCCGCGAACGACCATGCCGGGCTTGTACGCACCGGGGATGGCCTCGACCCACGGATCCTCGGAGAGCTGCTTGACGCCCAGGGCGACGCGCTGCTTCTCCTGATCCACATCGAGGACCACGCACTGGACGGTGTCGCCCTTCTGGTAGACCTCGTTGGGGTGCGACACCTTCTTGGTCCAGCTGATGTCAGAGACATGCAGCAGACCATCGATACCGGGCTCGATCTCGATGAACGCGCCGTAGTTCGCGAGGTTGCGAACGGTGCCTTCGATGATGGTGCCGGGGGGGTACTTCTCGGCAACGAGCTCCCAGGGGTTGACCTCGGTCTGCTTCATGCCGAGCGAGATCTCCTGCTTGTTCTTGTCGATGTCGAGCACAACGACTTCGACCTCTTCGCCCACGCTCACCATCTCGGAGGGGTGGTTGATGCGCCGGGTCCATGACATCTCGGAGATGTGGACGAGGCCTTCGATGCCGTCTTCGAGGCGGACGAAAGCGCCGTAGGACATGAGGTTGACCACTTCGCCCTTGACGCGCGAGTTGATCGGGTACTTGCCCTCGATCTCTTCCCACGGCGAAGCTTCCTTCTGCTTCAGGCCGAGCGCGATCTTTTCCTTGTCGTAGTCGATGTTGAGGATCTTCACCTCGACCTCGTCGTCGATGCGGAGCATCTCGGAGGGATGGTTGATGCGGCCCCAGGACATGTCGGTGATGTGCAGCAGGCCGTCGATGCCGCCGAGGTCGATGAACGCGCCGAAGTCGGCGATGTTCTTGACGATGCCCTTGGCGATATCGCCCTCGTTGATCCGCTCGAGGAGGCGCTTCTTGGAGGTCTCACGCTCGGTCTCGATGAGCTTGCGGCGGGAGATCACGATGTTGCGACGCTCTTCGTCGATCTTGAGAATCTCGGCGCGGACCTCGCGACCGATGAACTCGCGGATGTCGCCGGGGCGACGGATATCGACCTGCGAGGCGGGCAGGAAGACCGGCACGCCGATGTCGACGAGCAGGCCGCCCTTGATCTGGCGCATGACCTTGCCCTGCACCACATCGCCTTCCTTGGTGGTCTCGATGATGCGGCGCCAGTTGATCAGGCGATCGGCCTTGCGCTTGGAAAGCTGGATCAGGCCGGACTCGCCCTCGAGGTCTTCGAGGAGCACCTGGACCTCGTCACCGGGCTTGACGGCGGCAATGTCATCGAACTCGTTCTTGTTGATCAGGCCTTCAGACTTGAGGCCTACATCGATCACGACATCGTCGCCGGCCATGCCGATGACGCGTCCGGTCAGGATCTGGTCGCTCTTGAGTTCACCGAGTGCGTCGGTGAGCAGCGAATCCATATCGCCTTCGGCTACGGTTTCGCCGTACGCGTCCATCAGAAGGTCGCGGGTTTCATCCTCAGCGATACCAAGCGAAGCGATCAGGTTCTCGTCGATCATGTGCGGAAGGCCCGTTCGTGCTCTGGCTTGAGCACGACCTGCGGATGCCGACCCTCTTGCAAATGTGAGGGGTCGATCCCGCTCCCGACGCGAGCCGCGCCGGGGTTCGTACAGTTTCAAGGCCCCTCAGTTGGAGGTGCACCGTTGCGCCACGCGCGCCCACAGCCCCAGCCAGCCAAGCTGGGCAAGTTTCGGAGTTTACCTGAAAACCGGCTGTGGTGCGAACAATCCGCCGCAAATCAGGCGGTTTCTGAGGCATTCTCCAGCATTCTCCGGTGCGGGTTGGAGAGGGCGTAATCCCCGAGTCTTGACGGGGCAATAAGAGCCATATGATCCAGGCGTGCCAGTGTTTCAGCCTGGGTCTCGGGCAAGTCTGCATCCATGGCGTAGACCCGAAATCGGACTTCGCGGTGGCTGGTGATGTGAGTAAAACCCTCTATTTTTCTGGATTTTGAAGATATCCCGAGCCTGCGGAGAATGGCAGAAGGGCGTGGGCTGCTGCTGGCGGACTCGGCGGCAGGAGCCTGCCACATCGAGGCCCAGAGGCCTGTGGCAGACCGGCGTTCGATCAGGAATCGACCGCCCTCGGTCCGGACGATGACCGATGTGTGGTGGACCACCGAGCGCTTCGCGGCGGCTTTCGGGGCCGGAACCCGCAGTTGGATGCCGAGTTCGGCCGAGCGGCAGAACGCTCGAACCGGGCACTCATCGCAGCGGGGGGCTTTCGGGGTGCATACGATCGCCCCGAGTTCCATGATGCCTTCATTCGTCTTGGCCGGAGACTTGGCCGCTGCAGCCAGTTTCGTAGCATCTGCCCAGTTCTCTTTCGTGACCTCGGAATCCGCGACGGGTCGCTCATCGGCACGCAGTCGCATCAGCACGCGGCTGACATTGCCGTCCACGATGGGTTCGGGCCGGTCGAAGACGATTGAAGCAATGGCTCCCGCGGTGTACTTGCCGATGCCGGTGATGGAGAGCAGGTGTTCGGGCGCGTCCGGCACCTCACCGCCGTGGCGCTCGACGATGTCTCGGGCGGCGGCGTGGAGCAGGCGGGCCCGCCGGTAGTAGCCGAGGCCCGACCAGGCTGCCAGAACTTCCTGCTCATCGGCCTCAGCGAGCGTCTGGACGCTGGGGAAGCGAGCGAGAAACGGTTCAAACTTTTCGAGCACCCGGCTGACCTGAGTCTGCTGCAGCATGAGTTCGCTGACCAGCGATCGGTAGGCGTCGCGACGCCCCAGTGCCGGGTCCTCTGATCGCCAGGGCAGTTGCCGGGCGTTGCGATCGAACCAGCCAGCGATCGCCTCCGCGACACGATGGTGGTCGCGGATCGGTTCGGGTTGAGGTAGCAAGGAATCACTCATCGCCAGTCGAATCCGAAGGCACAGGCAGGGTGCGTACCGCCTTGCGCAAGGCGGGCTTGAGAGCCGACCAAGGGGTGTCTTCGAACTTATTGACGCTGATCCAGTCACCGTTGATCAGGATGTTCCGGATGCCGGGCAATTCGAAGAATGGTGTGGCGAGCGGATCGCCAGCCGCGGCATCGGCGTTCAGGAAGCTCTTGGGTCGGTCGCTGATCACCCGGTCGAGGACACACTTGACCGCATTGGGATTCGGGGTGGATTCGAATCGGAGGATCGTGCAGCCCATCATGCTTCCCACGCAAGACCCTTGCCGATCCCCCATAATCGCGGGAAATCAGGCAGCGAGCCGATATACTCAGACCTGAGCGGGGGGCATTGCGACCCCGTTCGACGCTCTTCGATCGGTCCCAGCGGAGCATACCCGTGATCCCCAGCGCAGTGCGACAACTGCTCGATCGCCTCAGCGATTACAACTTCTGGGAAGTTGCGATCGAACTCGCGCTGATCTGGGTTCTGGTGTACATCGGGTACCGATTTGTACGCGGCACGAGGGCGGCCGGTGCCTTCAAGGGTGTGCTGGTCCTGCTGATCATTTCCTCGGTGGGATTTCGTCTTCTCGAGCAGAGCGGGGTGTTGCCCCGATTGTCCTCGCTTTACGACAAGTTGCTCGGGCTCGGTGCGTTTGCGCTCCTGGTGATCTTCCAGCCCGAACTGCGGCGTGCCCTGATCCGGCTCGGTGAAAACCCCTTCTTCCGTGGAGCGTCGACGGAAGTGCGCCCTGTGATCGACGCGATCGTTGAGGCGAGCACCTTCCTGAGCAAGAGCAAGTTCGGGGCGATCATGGCGGTCGAACGCAGCGTTGGCCTTCGCGAGATGGCCGACAGCGGCACCATGCTCAATTCGGAGATATCTCCCAAACTGCTGACGACCATCTTCCATCCCAACACCGCACTCCATGACATGGGCGTGGTCATCCGCGGACGCAAGATCGTTGCTGCTGGTGTTCAGTTTCCGCTTGCCGAGCCCGGAGACATGGCCGACCCGCATCTTGGCACGCGTCATCGGGCGGCCGTCGGGTTGGCTCGCGTCTCGGATGCCATCATCATCGTGGTCAGTGAAGAGACGGGGGCTGTGAGTCTGGCCGAAGGTCAGGAACTGAAGCGATGGCTGGACCCCGAACAACTCAGAGCCGAACTCGTGCGCCGCATGGGCAAGCCCGCTCCGGGGGCCTCTGCGGTGGTCGAAACCGATGAAGCCGAGCAGCAGGGCGGGCTGAGCGGCGAGCTCGACGATGACTCCGGACAGTCGGAAGTCCCCACCCGTTCGGTCAAGACCGAATCCGAGCAGAAAGCGGCTGGACAGATATACGCTCCGGAGCACACCGATGGCTGAGCGACTGCGCATGATTCTGATCGTGAGCACCGTGACCGCGGTGGTATGGCTTTTCGCGGAGGGCGAGAGTCTGACCACGCGAACCGAGACGGTGCGTGTGCAGTTTGTGGTCGGCGAGGCAGATCGGGGCGTGCTGCGGATGCGCATCACGGATGGGTTTCAGGGAGCGGTCACACTCGAACTCACGGGTTCTCAGGTCGGTATCGAAGCCGCCCGTCGCGCGCTTGGTGCATCGGTGGAACTTATGCCCAGGGATCTCGATTTCCCGATAGCCGACGGCGAGTACCAGATTGATCTGGCTTCCGTGCTTGCGGATACGGAACAGTTGGCGGGCAGCGGCGTCAAAATCGTCTCGGCGACCCCTGCCCGGGTCAGCGTGGAATATGTTCTGCTGCAGACGATCGACGTGCCGATCCAGCCGGTCGTGAGCGGATTGAATCTGGCTCAGGAGCCAGTGGTCGAACCGGGCAGTGCGAAGGTGCGCGTTCCGGCCGCGATGACGGAGGATGCTCGGGAAGCGATCAGGGTGTTCGCGGTGGTTCCCGAGTCTCAGCTTCAATCGGTTCAGGAGGGGGTTCTCGTCTCGCGGAGTGCGCCGCTCACTTTCGATGAGTTGAGCAGGGGCATGCGGGATGTGGAACTGCTGTCGATCGGGCGTGTCACTGTGCAGTTCACCGTGGAGAGTACAGCGGTTGATGAGGAACTCGCCTCGGTGCCGGTTTGGGTTGTGGTGCCACCATCGCTGAGCGAGCAATGGTCTGTGGAGTTGGCCTCGAATCAGACGGTTGTCCGGGCCACGGTGCGTGGACCTCGAGATGCTGTCGCTCGAATTACCAGCGGCGAAACACCATTGATCGCGGTCGTATCGCTGGATGCAAACGAGATGCTGAACCGCGTGGAGAGCAAGGAACTGTCGTGGTTCATTCTTGGAGGCGGCCAGTTGCGTCCATTGCCCCGGGGTGTCGAAGTGATCAGCTCTGATCGAGCCGCGGTGAATCTCACCATCACCGAGCGTCAGCAGCCCTGAACTGCTGCCCGCTCACCCGTCAATTGCTCAAGATTGCTCGCCCAATCAGCAAAAACCGGCAGTGCGCCGTGGTGCCGCGGCGAGGGCGCGTGAAGCGCACTGCGAACTGCCCGGGCGATCTCTGGCATGGTGGCCTCGGTGGAGACACCATCGATGGCGAGCGGCTTGAATCGTGCAGCGGTCTCGCTTGATCCGACGGTGTGCCGTCCTAAGGACTCGGCCAGCATGGCGTCGCTCTCCAAGCGTGCCAGTGAATCATGGCGGGTCGGCATGCTCGGCGGCCAGATGAATGTCGCGGTCGCCGCGTAGAAATGATCCATCGTGGTTCGCGGGATCAGGATGGTTTGCCAGTCGTCCTGGTGAAGGGCCAGGAAACGCCGGGCTCTCTCGATTTGGTGGGCACGCTGCGGGAGCAGCAGCGTGATGGGTTCACCCGCGTACGCCAGGATACCGGCGATGCGGACGATCTGGAACGCGTCGATGGACTCGCCCGATCCGATTGGCAGCAGCACGAGGCGGTCCTGATCGATGCCGAGGGAATCACGCGACGCCACGCGGTCTGCAGTGGCGAGAATCGATCTCGCGGGTGGCACAGTCTGGAAGGGCTCCGGGACTCTGACCACGCATATATTTGAGTGGCGGCAGCTTCGAGCTGCTTCGTAGGCCTCATCGTCCCAGCAGAGCAGAACTTCGCAGGAAGATCCTGATTCGAAGTGATGGCGCAGCGCTCGTGCAGCAGCGCGGCCCGTTGCTTTGCAGGTCATGTTCACAGGCAGGTCGCGCGTGAACTCGGCTGTCGCCGAATCGGGAACGCCGAGGATCGCCATGTCCTGCCCAAGTTCGCGGACCGCATAGAGCAGCGGGGGGCCGCAGAGCGGGCTGCTGGCCGAGATGAGGTGAAGGATCGACAAAGCTCTTTGGTGGATCAGTTGGTCAGATCGCGATCGAGTTCGTACTCGAAGAACAGTCGCGCAAGGCGGAGCCCGATGCCGGCCGCGAGTTCACGCTCGACTTCGGAACGCTCGGAGATGGACATCGAGGGGAACGGGCTGGTCTTCGGAGGCAATGAGGTGCGCATGGTGTACGCCCCTTCGCCGGGCGGCAGCATTTTCGTGTTCTGGACCGTGTCGAAGATCATCACTTCGGCGTTGCAGAGCGGGTGGACGCTCACCCGATCTCGGGTGATCATGAAGTCCCGGAAACTGATGTAGATCACCACCTCGGCCCCGACCATCCGACCGACCTCCACGATCGAGAGCGGTTGGTCCGGGTTTTCGCGTGAGGCGACCCGCATAGCCGAACGGTGGTCGATCAGATTTCCGGGTAGCACGATTTCGGAGTCGAGAAAGACGCGTTCGGTCACTTGCGCGATGTCTGAACGCAGCGATCGCTTGGGGAGCACATTGTGCCGGTCATCGATGAAGATGACGGTGGGGCGTTCGGGGTCAAGTTCGTAGACCGCCGGCACCGTCGGAGGGCCTTCGATCACCATCGCGACAGGGGCCACGATGTTGCAGCCGCCGAGTGCCCCGAAGATCGCCACGCACAGCAGCCCGAACAGTTTGAATGGATTCATACTCAGTGTCATGCTCTTGGGGGTGAATTGGATAGCTTAGTATCGGATGCGGTTGGGTTCTTCGTGGTCGTAGAACAGCCATGTCACGCGATTGGCGAATCGGTCCTTGAGAGAAGCCTCGACATGGGCCTGGGTGAAGTCCGCGGCGGTGTAACCACCGTCATCGGGGTACCGGATGCGCAGTTCACGGGTGAACATGAACTCGTTCGGAGCACCGGTATCGGCTTCGACGACACCGACTTTGGCGGAGATCATGCCGTCCCATACATAACGGTTGCCGGACTCACGAAGACGGAACTCGTAAAGATCAACCACGATCAGCCGCTGGACCCCGAAGTGTTCCAGAAGCTCTTCGTAGGACCATGCGGTCCACTGCGGCGTGGTGTACTGGAACTCCAGCACCCTCGGTCCGGGCACGAAGCCGGCGGCCATGACGGTCTCGTTGTTCGTGGCAAGACGAGTGCTGATCGCGTTGGTGAGCGAACTGACCAGGCGGGGGTGCTCGCCCTGAATAGAGCGGGGAGCGGTGACCACGACGGCGTAGGTCTTGTCGATGAGCCCCTGATATTCGGAGAACACCAGGGACGATCCGGTCGCTTCGTAACTCGCGGCCATGCCCCCGACGAGCGCGCCGACGACGCACCCGCTCTGCAGGAGGGCTGTTCCGCACAACGCGATACCTATTCCGAGTCTCAACATCCGCATGCTCCGTGAACCTTCCTGCAGCGATCGCGCTCTACCCGAATCGAGGAGTTGGACGCGTTTGGGCGTGCCGAGTTCCTTCAGGGTGAAGCGGGCCAGGTCACTACCTTATACGCCCACGCTACTCCGAGCAGGATCAGGCCTCCCCAAAGAAGTTTGCTCCCGATGGCTCCAACCAGCGTTCGGGCGGCGGGGGACCCTGTTACGGCTGCGTAGGCCAGCACCCAGAATGCGGCTGCGGAGGCCACGGCGTACACCGCTCCTGCGGGTTGGACCATGAACGATTGAATCAGCGAAAAGTCGGCAGCGTGGGTGAATGCCGTGGTCATGCCGCAGCTGGCGCAGGGGTAGCCGAACATCGCCTCGAAGCTGCATTCATCGAGCCCGAGCTGGGTGTGGGTGCCGTATCCGACCGGGTTGGCCTGAAGCGAAGCCCCGATCCCCAGCACCGTCAGGATCCCGCCGGCGGCGAGAGCGCACACGACGCGTTCGGTCATGGGAACGCTTCCCGTCTGAACCACTCGCATGGCACTGACTCCGGCCATGGTGTTTTCCCGGCCCCGGGGGGGGATCAGTCGAAGCGGAAGACGCCCTTGCGGTAGCCGTACACATACGCCACCACAGTCGTCAGCATGAAGAAGAGAATGCGTCCCCAGAATACGGAGTGGTAGGCCGAGTCCGGGTTGATGTTCGCGTAGGTCACCGCCCAAGGGTAGAGGAAGACCACTTCGACATCGAAGACCAGGAAGGTCATCGCGATGATGTAGAACCGGACATTGAACCGCTTGCGTGCGGTGCCGATCGGGACCATACCCGACTCGTAACTCGTTCCCTTGACCGCACCTGCGCGGCTCGGGCCGATCACCAGCGAAGCCACCACATTGGCGACGGCAAAGGTCACCGCCATCAGCAGCAGAAGCAGGATCGGGCCGTAGTTAATGAGCTCAAGGCCCAGAGTGCTGATCATGGGTGATCCGGAGTTCGGCATGGTCGGGAGTATAGCGTCGGCTTCGGATCAGTTCACAGAGAGCGGAACCGGCTGCGGCACTGGCTGGCGCTGGGGCTGCAGCGCGATCCCGAGCGGAATCCGCTTGCCATCCGGTCCCTTGGGCGGGATGCCTTCCTCGTCGATGATCCGCTGGATCGCCATCACGCCTTCGATCAACTGCTCCGGACGGGGCGGGCAGCCCGGCACATACACATCCACAGGCAGGAACTGGTCGCAGCCTTGGACGACGGCGTAGGTGTCGAACACCCCACCGGTCGAGGCGCAGGCGCCCATGGAGATCACCCACTTGGGCTCGGCCATCTGCTGGTAGATCCGCTGAAGCACGGGCATGGTTTTGATCGAGATCCGGCCTGCCACGATCATCAGGTCGGCCTGGCGGGGGCTGAACCGCATGACTTCGGCCCCGAATCGGGCCAGGTCGTACCGGCTGGAGGCGGTCGCCATGAGCTCGATGCCGCAGCACGCCGTCGCGAACGGCATTGGCCACAGCGAGGATCGACGCCCCCAGTTGATCACCCGCTGGAGCTGGGTGGTCATGAATCCCTCGGCGGTGATGGCGGCTTCAATACCCATGGAAACAGTCCCTTCCTGCGTGCGTCGGCCCGCTCCTGCGGCACCGCGTGGCTGGCTCGGTCAGCCCTTCCCGACAGTGTAGTCGGTCCTGATCCAAGAGTCAGGTGCCCGGGGCTGATTGGGCGCTGCTCCGTGGTTCCCTCCCAACCCCTACAACCTGCACAACCTGCGGGGTTTCCCGAGTTCGGGGTCGATCCGGAGCGACCGATAGCCGATCCGACATCCATGCGTAAGAACCCTCTCCCAGTGACAGTCCTCTGTCTCCTGCTCGCGTCTTCCGCCGTCGCGGACCGGCCCGTGTTGGGCGAGCGTCCGACCACGAGTTCGGTCATCGCCGCCGAGGCCCTCAGTGAGTCTTTCGCCAAGGCTCAGGCGGCACTTCAGGAAGGCCGAACTCAGGACGCGGATCACTACTTGCGAGAGGTTCTCAGGGCTGATCCCGATCAGGACCGCGCTGCAACCATGCTGCGGGCGCTGTACATCAATTACGGGCTCGAACTGCCGGTCAACGAGAGCAGCCTCGCGCTGATGCAGGACCAGCTTGGTTCCCGGTGGCATGAATTCGGGCGTTATGAATCGCAGAATTTCGTGGTGCTCTCGAATGCCCCGAGAGACTGGACGAACCAGCGTCTCGCCCTGCTCGAGCGCACGCATTTCCAGTTCACGCGGATCATGAAACTCATGGGGATCCAGGCGGTTCCTGCGGAAGAGAAGATGATCTGCATCCTGTTTGCCGAGCACGCGGATTACGCCGAATTCGCCGAGCGGACCGACAAAGTGCGGGCGCCCTGGGTGGCGGGGTACTACGCCTCCGTCTCGAACCGCATCGTCATGTATGACGATGCCACCGGACCGACATTCGCTCGGGCCAACCAGCAGATCGCGGAACTTGAGAAGCAGGCCGACGAAGCCCGTCTGCAGGCTCGTCGCGTTGACCGGTCGCAGGCCGCCCGCGCTGAGGATTACGCCAAACGCGTTCGCGAACACGCCGAGCGGGAAGGCGAGCGCATCCGCTCTCTGATCCGTGCTGCGTCCGATGCCAAAGCGGTGCACGAAGCGGCCCATCTCATCGCGTTCAATTGTGGTTTGCAGTCCCGCACCAAGCGGTACCCGTTCTGGCTCACCGAAGGTCTCGCGACCAACTTTGAAGCCGAGGACGCCACCGGAGCCTTCGGACCGGATCGCCCCATCGAGGCACGCGAACGCGACTTCAAGGCGCGGATGGAAGCGGGGGAACTGGTGCCCGTCTCCGAACTGGTTGCGCTCGCCGACATCGAACACTACGAGAGCGAGCATGCCGGCGCGGTCTACGCGCAGAGCTACGCCCTCTTCCGCTATCTGTTCCGTACTCGTCGGGATGCGCTGGGCCAGATGTTCCGCGATATTCAGCGAGAACCCGCCGGGCCGATCGGTCCGGAGCGGATGCTCGAGCTGTTCGAAGCCCGATTCGGACCCGCCCATCTCGTGGAGCGAGAGTGGCTCCGGTTCGAGCGGCGCTGACCCGTCACTCGGCGCACGAAAAAGCCCGGCACATCGGGCCGGGCTTGGCTTGAATCAGACGGGCTTGCGGCTCAGGCCGTCTCGCCGACGCCCCAGCGACGGAACGCGACGACGGTGCCGCCCTTGGGCAGCAGGTCCTTCACGGCCTTCTTGTCGTCCTTGACGAACGGCTGCTCGAGCAGCGCCAGATCCTTGTAGAGCTTGTTGACCTTGCCCTCGACGATCTTGGCGGCGATTTCCTCGTTCTTGCCTTCCTCGATGGCCTGCTCCATCGCCAGCTTGCGCTCACGCTCGATGACATCCGAAGGCACATCGTCCTTCGAGACGCCCTCGGGGCGGGGCAGAGCCGCGGTGATGTGCATGCAGATGTCCTTGGCGACCTCGTCCGGAACGCCGCCCGAGAGCTGCAGGAGCACGCCGGTTTTACCGTCATGGTGGACGTAGGTGCCGAAGGTGGTGCCGTCGCCACCTTCGAGCTTGGCGATACGAGCGATGGAGGCGTTCTCGCCGGTCGAGATGCGGATCTCGTCCATGATCGCCTTCATGTCGTCGGTGGGGGAGATATCGCCGGCGCCGGCCTTGAGAGCCAGGGCGGCGATCTTGTTCGCCGCGGCGGCGAAGTTCTCGTTTTTCGCGGTGAAGTCGGTCTCGGCGCGCAGTTCGACGATGACGCCGGCGTTGCCGTCGATCTTGACCACGATCAGGCCCTCGCCCGCGGCGCGGGCGGTGCGGGTGTCCATCTTGCCCTTCCTCTTCTTGCGGAGCGACTCTTCCGCGGCGACGGGATCGCCGCCGGTTTCGGTCAGGGCTTTCTTGCACTCCATCATCGACAGGCCGGTCTTCTGACGAAGGGCCATCACTTCTTTCGCGCTGATCTGAGCCATCGTTGGATCTCTCTGTATTGCTTCGTGAAGGTTCGGTCGGGTTGAAAAAGCCCGCCGGTCGGTTTCGAGAGGCGGGCTCACATGTTCTTCGATCTGGCTCGGGCCTCGGGCCCGATCGGGTCAGTTGCTCTCGGCCGCGGCGGCGGGCTCTTCGGCCTTGGCGCCGTCGGTGGCGGCGTCGTCAGACGCACGGAACTGCGAGCGGGAACTGCGGCGCTGCGGAGCCGGGGCGGAACCGCCCTCGTCGCCTTCCTTGCCGGAGGTCTGGGCCCGCTTGGTCTTGCCTTCGGTGATCGCGGCGCAGAGCTCGCGGATGACCACATCGATGGAGCGCATCGAGTCGTCGTTGCCGGGGATCGGGATGTCGGCCATCTCGGGGTCGCCGTCGGTGTCGATCAGACACACGGTGGGGATGCCGAGCTTCTTGGCTTCCATGATCGCGTTGGTCTCGCGCTTGACATCGATGATGACGAGGGCGCCGGGCAGCTTGGTCATGCCGCGGATGCCGTCGAGGTTGCGCTTGATCTTCTTCATCTCGCGGCGGAGCTGGCTCTCCATCTTCTTGGAGTAGCTGGCGAAGTCGTCCTTCTCCTGGATCGCTTCGAGCTCTTCGAGACGCTTCAGGCGGGAGCGGATGGTGCGGAAGTTGGTGAGGGTGCCGCCAAGCCAGCGCTCGGTGACCCAGTGCATGCCCACATCGCCGACGCGCTGCTGGAGCACCTCACGGGCCTGGCGCTTGGTGCCGACGAAGCACACATCCTTGCCATCGGCCACGGTGCGGCTGATGAACTTCTTGGCGAGCAGGAGGCCCTTGATGGTCTCCTTGATGTCGATGATGTGGATGGCGTTGCGCTTGCCGTAGATGAACCGCGCCATACGGGGGTTCCAACCCGACGAGCGCTGGCCGAAGTGGATGCCGGCTTCGATCAGGTCCTTGACGAGCGAATTCTCTTTGGTCTCGGCCATTGAATCAGTCTTCTTTCTCACAGCGGATCCGGCGGCAGTCATCGCTGATCGCCCCTGCCGACCGGGTCGGGAGGAAAACGATCCCAGCCGCCCAAAGGGCGCTTGGGTGCACCCCGCACGCAGGCGGAGCGACTTCGTACAGTTTGGGGACATTCCCACCCTGATTGCCGCAGACAGACGACAGCAGAGCCCCCGGGCGCGATGAACGCCGAGGAACCCCAATTGTAGCCGAACCCCCACCCGCCGCAACCCGAGCCGGTCGGGTGCCCCTCCGGGTGGCTGGCCGCCCTTTGAGGCGACTACGAGGTCCGGCTGCTCGGGGGTGCCATGGTCGGAGCCGAAGGCGCAGGCCATGCTGACCTCGGAATCGCGTCCACAGCCCGTCGCGGCCCCAGAATTGCCACCGCCTCTCGTCTCCGCTACAGTGCCCGACCGCGCCGGGAAAGCCTCGGCGAGGCACCGATTCGGGGCGTAGCGCAGCTTGGTAGCGCGCCATACTGGGGGTGTGGAGGTCGCAGGTTCAAATCCTGTCGCCCCGACTGAATCAACGGCAAGCCCCGCGAGTGATGCTCGCGGGGCTTGTCGTTTGGTGACCCCCATGATTCTTTGCTCGCGTCCCTGCAAGTATCGCTATCCTGCTGTAGTGGGCGAAGTTCAGCGGGCAACGCATGTCTCATGCTACGTAATATTGATAGTGAGTCGGCTACAAGCGAAAGCTGGACAATGATGGCGGTGAATGCCTCTAGATCAATTGATTTTACGCTGATGCTTGCCATCCTATGCCTCAGTGTGCTTTCGGGCTGCGATGGTCTCACGAAGACTGAAGAAGCGAATCTGGAAAAGCTGGCATTGTCAATACAAGCGAAAGGCGAAGCGACTCGGAAGTT
>CAZIXS010000014.1:0-10938 GCA_964543335.1 uncultured Phycisphaeraceae bacterium
GCCAAGAAGACCAACGAGCAGGTGCCGGTGATTCTGATGACGGGCTTCGGGTACGACCCGCACCATTCGATCGTGCGGGCCAGCCAGGAAGGTCTGCAGTGCGTGTTGTTCAAGCCGTTTCAGGCGGAAACACTCGTCGATGAGTGCCGCAAGGCGATTGCTCCGCCCCCTCAGTCCTCGGAACCGGGCGAGACGCCATGATGCTCAGGAACGGCGCTGCGCCCGCAGGGTTCGTGGCTTGCCCTCCAGGTCGTTGAGGATTGCCGCACCCGTCAGCAGGGGGTTCTGCAACGCGAGTTTGAGCACCGCGTCTGCGGTCGAACTGGCAATCTCAATCAGCAGCAGCCCGCCGGGTTTGAGCAGTCGAGGGCCCTCCTGAATCAACGGACGAACGAAGCGAAGACCGTCGGGTCCGCCTCGCAGGGCGTTTTCGGGCTCGTGCCCTTTCACATTCGCGCCCATCATCGAAGGATCGTCCCACTCGGCATCTGGGATGTAGGGCGGGTTCGAAACGAGGTAGTCCAAAGCCCCGCGTCCGGAATCCGCGGCTTTCGAGACTCCGGGATACTCGAGCAGGGGCTGGAGCAGGTCACCCAGAAGCGGCTTGAAGCGGGCGCTCAGGCCAAGCCGTTCTGCATTTTCGGTTGCCAGCGCGAGCGCATCCGGGCTGATATCAGTGGCGAAGGCCTTGGCACCGGGAATGTTGCGGAGCAGCGCCAGCGCGATGGCCCCGGACCCGGTGCCGATGTCGGCCAGCAGGATGCCCGATCCGTCGCTGGGAGACACCGTGGAGGTTGGCGTCGAGGGGGGCGGATCCGGTTGCGCTGCGGGCTGGGTTTCGGCTTCCGTCGGCTGATTGGTCTGCTCCGCAGTCGGTGCAGGCGGTGCCTCGCCGCCGAGCGGCTTGATCTGCCCGTGCGTGATCTTGCCCAGGCGCCCGGTGCGACGGGCGTGCTGGATGACCTCTTCCGGAATGTTTTCGGTGCAGGGGCGGGGGATCAGAGCCCTTTGATCCACGATCAGGTCCAGCCCGAAGAAGGACCATTCGCCGATCAGGTACTGGACGGGTTCGTGATTGAGTGCCCGGGTGACCAGACCACGGAGCGTGGCGAGTTCGTCGGGGCTGGCCGGGCGATTGGGGGCGATGTAGAGGTCCATCCGCCGGCACTTCAGAACATGCTCGAGCAGGATTTCTGAGGATCGCCGGGTTTCATCCAGCCCTTTGGCCTCAAAGGCCCGCTGCATCCAGTCGAGCAGGCCACGCGTGGTCCATTGAGTCGAATTGCCAGCGGTGGTCTCAGCCATGGAGGGCAGTCTAGCCGTTTCTGAAGGGGTATCATGCCGCTGAGGATTGACTCACGCTTCGCCTGCCAAGGTGGGGCCGGACGAGAAGACGAAAGACAAGTGCCATGCCAGCGGAAATGGGGACTATGCGAGCCGAACTGGAGAGCGTCATCGATGCCGTCGTGACCGAACTCGAAGGCGCGGGGGTCTTTGAGAGTGTCTGCAAGGCCGGTGGCGATCTGCCGGAGCATGTGCTGGCGCTGGCCATTGCCAAGGACACTCCTGAGCCGGTGTACTACCGGCTCGAGATGGTCGGAGACCGGATCGGCGTGGGCTGGTTTTCCCCGGACCGGTATCTCAGCCAGTCCATCGAGACCGACATCCTCTGGACGGGCGACGACCTCGATGACCTGATCGATGAGGAACTCGTCGACCTGGGCTGGAACCGCGGGCGTCTGGAGCCTCTGAAGCACTATCGCAACGACGAGATGCTCTTCACCTTCCTTTCGGCTACGCCGATCGAGGCCGACCGGGCGAAGCCGGACGATGCGAAGGACCTGGCCAAAGTCGTGCTGGCCTACGAGATCGCATTCCGCGAGCTCGGCGACATGGCCGGAGACGACGAGGACGAGTAGTTCCCGTCTCTCGTGACGAAAAATAGCCCACAGATCCCGTCGTTTCGGACATGAGAGCGCCGTCTCGGGGTATCCTTTGCCTTCGGCGACATCGGCGCGGCGGACGCGCGGGCTGATCGCCTTTCGTACCAGAGATCGGGCGGCACGCGATGCGAATCTTGATGCTGGGTTGGGAGTTTCCCCCCTTCATCTCGGGTGGTCTTGGAACAGCCTGCCACGGCTTGACCAAGGCGTTGGACAAGCAGGGCCACGAAGTCATCTTCGTGTTGCCCAAGGCGGTCGACCGCTCGATGAGTTCGCATGTCGAATTGCTCAGCCCCGAACTGGTGACGAAAGGCGAAACCAGCGCCGGAGTTCCCGTCGAGGCCGCCAAGCGCCTCAAGCGTTCCGTAGTGACTTTCGATGCCGGAGAGGGGCCCGAAGGAACCGAGTTTCGGCTCAAGGGCTTCACGAATGTGGAGTTCATGGGTATCCCGACCGAGTCCGGGTTCACCTCGCCGTACCCCGGTGGCGCCTTCGGCGAGCCGGGCATCCCGACCACGGATGGGCGCCGGGTGATCTCGCTGACCGAGCTTGAGCGGCTCCGCAAAGCCGGAGAGCGTCTGACGGGCACCTACGAGATCGTCGAAGACGAGGACATGGCGGAAATCCTGACGGCGTTGGGCTCCTCACACTCGGTGCAGTCCTCGGGTCAGAGCGCGAAAGAGGCAGGCGCGGATTACGCGGGCGATGTCATGGCCAGCGCGCGCGAGTACGCCCGGCTGGTCCTCAAGCTCTGCCGCGACAAACCATTCGATGTGATCCATGCCCACGACTGGATGACCTACCCGGCCGGCATGGCGCTGGGGCGGGTGACCGGAAAACCCCTCGTTGCCCACATCCACTCCACGGAGTTCGATCGTTCGGGCGAGCATGTGAATCAGCCGGTGTACGACATCGAACGCCGAGGCATGCACGCGGCGGCCCGGGTCATCGCGGTCAGTGCGCTCACGAAGAACATCGTGGCCCGTCGGTACGGCGTGGAACCATCCAAGATCCGCGTGGTTTACAACGGTGTTCAGCAGGATGAGAACTTCGTACCCGATCCGCAGAGCGAGATCTCGCCCAAGGACAAGATCGTTCTCTTCCTTGGTCGAATCACAATGCAGAAGGGGCCTGAGTACTTCGTGCAGGCCGCCAAGCGTGTGCTGGAAAAGGTCGAGAATGTGAAATTCATCGTCGCCGGGAACGGGGACCTCGCACGGAAGATGATCGAGCAGGCCGCTGAACTCGGCATAGGTCACAAGGTGTTATTCACCGGGTTTCTGCGTGGCCGGGATGTCGCCAAGGTGTTCAAAATGGCCGACTGCTATGTGATGCCTTCGGTCAGTGAGCCGTTCGGGATTGCGCCGCTGGAGGCGATGAGTCACGACACCCCGGTGATCATCTCCAAGCAGTCGGGCGTGTCCGAAGTCGTGACTCACGCCCTGAAGGTGGACTTCTGGGACACGGACCAGATGGCCAACAAGATCATCGCGGTGCTGCGCTATCCGCCCCTGAGCCAGACGCTGAAGAAGCACGGTCGCATGGAACTGCGAAGACTCACCTGGGAAGGTGCCGCGGAGAAATGCGTCAGTGTGTACACGCAGGCCATCGAGGATGTCGGTGGCCGGGTTGCCGCAGCGGTTCCCACGGCGGGATGATGCAGCCGGGCCACTCATCGCAATCTGCATTCAAGATCACGAGCCTCGGCAGGGTGGAGTACGGGCGCGCCCTCGATCTCCAGCGTGATGAGCACGCCCGGATCCTGGCTGGGAGAGAATCGGGATCACCGGTTGCGGGCAACATCCTCGTGGTGGAGCACGATCCGGTGCTCACGGTGAGCAAGCGCGCGACGGCGCGGGAGAACATCGTGGCCACCGCTGAGCGGCTGGCGCAACTGGGCATCTCGGTTCACGAGACCGACCGGGGTGGCGATATCACCTACCACGGGCCCGGCCAGGTCGTGATCTATCCCATCGTGGACCTGAACCGGGTCGGTCTGAATCTTCACGCCTACATGCGACTCATGGAGGAGGCGGTGATCCGGACCTGCGAGCGCTATGGGCTGACGGCGGATCGCGAAGATGGGGCCACAGGCGTGTGGGTGTCGTCCCGAGTCCACGCCGGTCTGGCGGCGAAGGTCTGCGCGATGGGTGTACGCGTGCGCCGTTGGGTCACGATGCACGGGCTCGCGCTGAATGTGTCCCCGGATATGAGCCATTTTCAGACCATCGTGCCCTGCGGCCTTGCTGGGCGGCCCGTGACGAGTCTGCGGGAACAGTTGGGCGAGGGGTGCCCGGCCTTCGACGAGGCCGCGCAGGCGGTCTGCGAGGAATTGGTGGCTCTTCTGAGTGAGAGCTTGGCCGAGAATTCCGGACGCAAAGCCTGAGGGATCGACAGCCCCGCGCCGGAGCGATACCTTGCGCTCGTGAACACCGACTACGCCGGCATCTACGATCGGATCATCGAGCAGCACCCGGGCTACAACGCCGCGGAGTGGTCGCCAGGTTTCCGCTCAGTGCTTCGCTACGGTGAGAAGTTACGGGCACTGCGTGGTCGATCGCTCGATGTCGGCTGCGGGGTTGGGTTTGTGGTGCAACTGATGTCGTCACCGCTCTTTGGCTTTGAGTCATTCGGCTGCGACATCAGTTCTGAAGCGGTGGGGCGGGCCCGGCAGCGCCTGGGTGATGGGGGCGATCATCGCGTGCGTCTGATCGAGAGCGACGGCCTGCTGCCGTTCGGTGATGCCGAGTTCGAAGTCGTCACCTGCTTCGATGTGCTCGAGCACCTGGACGAGCCCGATGTGGTTCGGCTTCGCGATGAGTTGAAAAGGGTTCGCAAGCCGAAAGGCGTCTCGCTGATCTCGGTCTCGCTTCGTCCGGCGGGTTCAGAAGACCACCACGGCGACAACCTCCACCGGACGGTGCAGCCGATCCAGTTCTGGATCGACTGCTTCCAGCCCGACGAGACCATCATCGACCACGGGTTGCAGCAGGGGATGATGTACTTCGGACCTCGAGACTGAGTGGGATGATCAGTCGAGGTTGAGTTCTGCCATCACATCCAGTGTGATATCGACGCCTTCGGGGAAGACCAGCATCGGGCGGGAATTGAATTCCGCGGGCAGGGCGTTGATGTTCAGGTTGAACTCGTCATCGGGGCGCTGGCTGGCGATGACATAGTCGTAGCCGAGATCTTCGGACACGGCTTCCGCGGCGTCGCGGGCCAGTTCGTAGGCTTCCTTGAGTTGCTGGACCGTGAGTTGCTGGAGTTCCATGTTCCGCTGCTGCGCGAGTTCCTGGATTTCCTGCATACGCGTCTGGATGCGCTGCCCCTCGGCCTGGATGCGTTCGCGTTCAGCCTGGGCCTGATTCGGATCGGTCTGGCCGGTCTGCAACTGCTCCCACTGGCTGCGGAGTGTGTTGATTTCGGCCTCGAGCTGCTGATACTCGGCTAGCAATCCGTCGACGCTGATGGCCTCACGAGCCGGGAGGAACCGATCCGATTCGAGCAAGGCACGGATGACAAAGTTGATCGCGCACACCGCGATCTCGTGCTCCGAGTCCGAGGCGGCCTCGCCATCCTGCACAAACTCGGTCGCGACCGCGGTGTTGGTTCGGAGCAGGTGTTGTGTTGCGATGGAGCACACGCCGGCGGTCAGCAGGCACAGGAGGATTCGATCAAAGCGTTTCATGATGGCCTCGTTCTGGCTAGAGAGTTCGGTGGGAATATTCCCTGATCGTTAGGATAGCGGCCCGAACCGATGCTTTCTGAGAGGAAACCGATGCGAGACCCGCGTGTGGACCGTCTGGCCGATGTGATCGTGACCTATTCGACCAAGGTGAAACCTGGGGATCTGGTGGGTATCCGCTCCGACCCTGTGGCGATGCCGCTGATCGAGGCCGTCTTCGAGCGCTGTCTGAAGGCTGGGGCTCACCCGTTCTGGGAAGCCACCGCGGACAGTCTGGATGAGATCTTCCTTGAACAGGCCAGCGATGAACAGCTCGCGTACCTCTCACCGCTGCAGATGCAGTCGATCGACACGCTGGATGTGCGGATCGTGTTCTGGGCCGAAACCAACACGAAATCCATGAGTCTGATCGATCCGTCCAAGCAGCGGATCCGCTCGGCGGCTCGCCGGCCGTACATGAAGCGGTTCATGGACCGGGCGGCGAAGGGCGATCTCCGCTGGTGCGGCACGCTCTACCCGACGCAAGCCAGTGCGCAGGATGCCGAGATGTCACTGAGGCAGTACGAAGACTTTGTGTTCCGTGCCGGCCTGCTGCATCTCGAGAACCCGGCCGCGGCTTGGCAGCAACTGGCCGAAAAGCAGCAGCGTGCCGCCGAATGGCTGAACACGAAAAAAATGCTGCACTTCCAGGCTCCGGCCGGGAATGGGCATGACGGCACCGATCTGCGGGTCAGTGTCGACGGCGCCACCTGGATCAACTGCTGCGGCGGTGAGAATTTCCCCGACGGGGAGGTCTTTGCCGGCCCTCAGGGAGTCGATGGGCATGTGAATTACACCTTCCCCGCGGTTCACAATGGACGCGAGGTCGAGGGCATCCGTCTCGAGTTCAAGGGTGGCAAAGTTGTCGACGCGTCCGCCCGGAGGAACGAAGAGTTCCTCATCGCGATGCTGGATCAGGACGACGGCGCTCGTGTCCTTGGTGAGATCGCGATCGGTACGAACTACTCGATCAAGCAGTACACCAAGAACACACTGTTCGACGAGAAGATCGGCGGAACCTTCCACGCCGCGGTCGGTGCGGGATACCCCGAGAGTGGCAGCACGAACGAAAGCGGGCTGCACTGGGATATGGTCTGCGACCTGCGCCCGGAGGCCGGGGGCGGTTCCATCAGCGCCGATGGTGAGGAGTTCTTCCGTGATGGGCGATTCCTGTTCGACGGATGGCCCTCGCCGGACTGAGGGAGTTCAAGGGCGCCAGAGGTAGTAGAACCCGGTCGAAAACTGGTCCTGCTCGAGTTTGAACAGCGAGATGTCGGTGGTCCGGTCCGCCGCGTTCGGGCGGGTGTCCGGCGCTTGGGCGTACGGCGAGTTCACGCGAGTGCCTTCCGCGTGGTATTTCACGAGTTCCGCTTCGGTCAGTCCAGCGAGTTCTTTGGCGGCGTCGAATGCGTCGTACAGCGTGCCCAGCTCATCGACGAGACCCAACTGAAGGGCCTGTCGCCCGGTGAAGACCCTGCCGTCGGTCGCGAGGGTCACATCGGATTCGTCAAGCTCCGGTCGGAGGGCGATGACCCGAGCGCGGAAATCGGCATAGAAATCATCCACAATCGTCTGGATGATCGCGAAGTGCTCGACCGGCGTCGGTTGGAAGGGCGATGCCAAGGCCTTGTTGGGGCCGGAGGTGACGGATCGCCCCTGGATGCCGATCATCGACATACCCTCGGCGATGTTGAAGGTCTGGAAGATCACGCCGATGGAGCCGGTCACTGTGCTGGGCTGGGCGACGATCCGGTCCGCCGCGAGGGAGATGTAATACCCCCCGGAAGCGGCCAAGTCGGACATGGAGACGACGACGGGCTTGCCGGAGCGTTCCCGGAAACGCTGAATCTCATGAAAGAGGGTGTCGGTGGCTCCGACAGTACCGCCGGGCGAATTCACGCGAAGAACGATCGCCCGAACCTCTGAATCCAGCTCCGCCTCACGCAGGCGGGCGACCACCCGGTCAACGGGATTGGAAGCGGGGCTGATCAGCCCCGGGGCTGGGGTGTGGCTGAGGACACCGTTGACATCGATCAGGGCAACCTTCGGGAGGGGGCTGAACAGCCCCGGTTCGCGATCCGTGTACACGCGTGTGGACTGAATCCGCCCGTCTCCTGGGTCGAGGTCGATCGCGACCCGGCTGGGCAGGCACCCGGCAAGCACCGGCAGGGCAAGGCCGAGGAGTAGAACCAGTATCCGGGTCGCGGCGGTGGGGTGTGTGTGCATGACCTGAGTGTATGGGCGGCCCGCTAGCGCGGCTGCGTGCAGAGCGGCCTCGGCGTCGATAGGTTGGTCTCGTGGAAGACTCCGGACACGCCCCAGTTCTGTTGAAACAGGTCCTCGAAGTGCTGTCAGTACAGGCCGGTGAGGTCGTTCTGGACTGCACGGCGGGGCGTGGCGGGCATGCCGCGGCCATCGCCGAGCAACTCCGCGAGGCCGGCGGAGGGACGATCGTGCTGTGCGACCTCGATGGCGAAAACCTTGAGTACGCCACCAGGCGTGTCACCGAAGCGGGGCTCGGCAATGTCCGGGTCGAGGGGATTCGGGGCAACTTTGCATCGGCTCCTCGGCGGATGCTGGAAGTGGGGCTCTCGGCGGATGCTGTGCTGGCGGACCTGGGTTTTTCCTCCAACCAGATGGACGACCGGTCGCGAGGGCTGAGCTTTCAGGGCGACGGCCCGCTGGATATGCGCCTGGACCCCACCAGCCCGGTCAGCGCTGCGGATCTGGTGAACTCGGTCTCCGAACAGGAATTGTCGGAGATCCTGCGGGACTTCGGAGAAGAGCGACAGCACCGGCAGATCGCCCGGAAAGTTGTGGCAGTTCGGGAATCCGCGCCGATACAAACCACAGCCGAGCTTGCGGAGATCGTCCGCTCGGTGGTTGGGAGCCGCCCGAACCCGGGAAGCGGATCCAAGAAGCCGATTCACCCTGCGACGAAGACCTTTCAGGCCCTTCGGATTGCGGTGAACGACGAACTGGGCAACCTCGATGCTCTGCTCGAAGCGGTGCAGCGAGCAGCCTCGGCGATGCGGATCGAGCGGGGGAGTGCGGCTCGGTGGATACGCCCCGGCGCCCGCATCGCGGTCATCTCGTTTCACTCGCTGGAAGATCGCAGGGTGAAGCAGGCGTTCGCGGGGCTGGAAGATCGGGGCTTTGGATCGGTCCTGACCAGCAGGCCGATTTCGGCGGATGAGGCGGAGATCGCGTGGAATCCGCGTTCGCGCTCCGCCAAGCTGAGAGCGATCCGTATGATGCCTTGAGCATCAGGATTGCGGGTCTCGGATCGGCCGAAAGGCCGGTGTGAGGATTTGCTGAAGGCGGGATGGATTCCGGCAACGGTGCGTCGTCGCGTGATACTTTGAACGGCTTTCTCGAAGGGCAGGGACGCTCTCGACATGACTCGCGAACACAAACTGGCTTTAATTCTTGGCTTCGCTCTCGTGCTGGTCGTGGGGGTGCTGGTCTCCGACCACATTTCCGGATCGCAGCGCAGCGTGGCCTCCACGCAGTCGATGGACGACCCGGTTCGGGCGATCGAGTCGGAATACGGTCCGGGTCTCGGTCTCGTGGCTCATTTACCTCGGGATCGCCAGTTGCGTGAACCGGATGCACCGGTGGGCCTGGATGAGCCCGAGACGACGCTGGCAGGCGGCGACGGCTTCGGTGGCGTGGTCGACAGGATCCAGGATGAGTTGGACAAGCTCGCGAGCGATCCTCCGCCGGCGGTCGTGCAGCCCGCGCGAAGACCCGAACACGCGCAGGAGCAGCCCAAGGCGGAGGAGCCTGGCGTCTTTGTCAATGATCCCGTGCAACCGGTGCAGGCCGACCGCGATCGCCGATCGAACGCCATAGCCCGAACGCACCGGGTCGCCAAGGGCGAAACCCTCTGGGCGATCGCTGAGCGGTACTACGGCGACGGCAAATTTTCAGTGAGCCTCGCCGAGTGGAACGCCGCGAGTCTCGGCCCACGAGGAACCATCCGGCCCGGTGACCAGCTCGCGATCCCTTCGCGGGCGGAGTTGGACGGGGCGGTCGCCCGCGGTTCAGATCCCGGTCCGATTCACGATCCAATCCAGAAGAAGCCGGAGCCCAAGCCCCAGGCGCAGGCCCGCGTGTATGTGGTCAAGAAGAACGATGTGCTCAGCACCATCGCGCAGCGCGAACTCGGTACGGTCAAGCGGATGGACGAGATCCTTCGTCTGAACCGTGACAAGATC
The DNA here is from genome assembly GCA_964543335.1 of uncultured Phycisphaeraceae bacterium. Taxonomy (GTDB): domain Bacteria; phylum Planctomycetota; class Phycisphaerae; order Phycisphaerales; family UBA1924; genus JANSXG01. The sequence continues at coordinate 9,891 of CAZIXS010000014.1, forward strand.
GATTCTCCCGACCAGATCTGGGTCGGACTCGAACTCAAGCTGCCGGCCACCTGATCGCCGCCGAGGAGTACCAGGTCGGGAATGCTCGCGAAACTCTGCATCGTGATTCTCAGTGTGACGGTCACCGCGGCGTCGATGCTTACGGTGCGCCAGCAGCGTCTGGATGCGGTGTATGACATGCGACGCTCGCTGGAATCCGCGGCGGCGCTGGACCGCAAACTGCAGGAAGTCCGCATCGATATCGCCCGACGGGTGACGCCTGAGTCGGTCACGCAGCTCGCGACCGCGATGGGGCCGATGCGTCCGATCCCCGCGGAATGGAGCGATCCGATCCTGACGGTGCTGACGGCTTCGAATCGATCGCCGGTTGAGGAAGTGGAATCGACTCCGGTCATCGTGGATCGTGGCCAGCTTCCTGAGACCACAGGTCCGTCCCGCGATGAAGATGAGATCGATCCGAACCACACGGTCCTTGGCCCGGCGTTCGGTGGATCGGGGCGAGCCCGATGAGCAAAGTCCTCGGTCTATTGCAGGATGCGCAACGAAGGCGAGCCGATCGGGTGGCGCTGATCGCGGTGTTGTCGATTCTGGTCGTGTTCGGCGCTGTGTTTGTCCGCGTCATCCAGTTGCAGGTCGCACCCAGCGAACAACTGGCTCAATTCATCCAGCAGCGTCAGAGCCGGGCTTTGTACACCGCCCCTCGCGGTGATCTGCTCGATCGTCGCGGACGAGTCCTAGCCGCGACGAGACCGGGGTACCGGGTCTTCGTTGATCCCTATGCCCTGGCGGATTTGGACAAGCCCGAGGCTCGACGAGCCACGCCCGAAGAGCTTCAGCAGCGCTTCGCCACGATGGTGAGCGAACTGGCGCGCGTGACCGGGCTGAGCACCGGTGAGGTCTCCGATCGAGTGATGGAGAGAGTCGCTGAGAACCGCCACCGCCTGCTCGAAGGTCGCCGACCGATCCGGTATGTCTCCGTCGGTCTGGCGCTCGATGACGCTCAGCTCGCCGCGGCCCGGAACCTGGAGATCCGCGGGGTTGCGCTCGA
>CAZIXS010000014.1:11038-40806 GCA_964543335.1 uncultured Phycisphaeraceae bacterium
GAGCTGCAGCGGGGCATGGAAGACGCGGATTCCGCCGGAGGTCGGGTGGTCGTGGTCGATCCGATGACCGGTGAAGTCCTGGCGATGGCCGATCTCACCCGTGAGGTTCGCGGGCTGGTGCCGTTCGACTCCAAGCTCGCGGCGCAGATCGCTCGTGGTGAGCACGATCTGGTTCGGTTCGTCACTCTTCCGGAAGATCCGGGGCGCGAGATCCATCCAGCGCTCGCGAGAAATCGGTGCGTCGAGGATGTGTACGAACCCGGATCGACCTTCAAGAGCTTCATGTGGGCCGAAGTGCTCCAACGCGGACAGGTCAAGCCGGACGAAGTCTTCAATACGCATAACGGCCTGTACAGACTGCCCTACGGTCGTCGTACCCTGAACGATGTCACCAAACGCGCTCAGATGACCTGGCTCGAGGTACTGATCAATTCCTCCAACATCGGCATGGCTCAAGGCACAGCCCGTCTGAGCTTCAAGCAGATGCGCGATTCGGTTTTGCGGTTCGGCTTCGGGCAGAAGACGGACATCGGCCTTCCCGGAGAGTCCGCTGGCATTCTCACCTCGCAGCGCAATTGGTCGGACTACTCCCAGACCTCGGTCGCGATGGGCCATGAGATCGCGGTCACCCCGGTTCAGATGGTCCGAGCGTTTTCTGTGTTCGCCCGGAACGGTGAACTTGCGGGCACGCTGCCCACGCTCACGCTCCGCGCGCCGGATGAGAGCTCACCCGTGCTGTCGCTGCGTCACCAGGTGGTGGACGGCTGGATCGCCCAACTCGCCCGGGAGACGATGGTCGATGTGTGGGAGAACATGACCCGGCACATGAAGCGGAACTTCCCGGAAGAGCCCGAGCCGGCGTACGCCATGTTCGGGAAATCCGGTACCGCCGAAATCCCGCGTCCGGACGGGCGAGGCTATTTCGAGGGGCAGTACAACTCCAGCTTCATCCTCGGGGCTCCGGTGGTGCAGCCCCGGGTCGTGGTGCTCGTGGTCATCGACGATCCGGGACCGGAGATGCGTCGTCAGAGGCGGCATTACGGCTCGCAGTGTGCCGGCCCGGTCGCGACCAGGGTCGCGGAGCGGACGCTCAGGTACTTGGGTGTGGCTTCACAGACCGTGCCCGAGGTCGCCGGTGCAGATATCATCAATCGCTGATGAATGCACGCCCCAAACCAACTCTCTCCCCACGCATGCGCCGGGCTATGGGCGCGAAGGCGGCAGGCTACGGCTTGCTCTCGGCGATTTTCTACCCCGGTCTCGGCATGGCGGCTGACCAGAGCGTCAAGCCCATGCTCGCGGCGTTCGGGTTCGTCTGTGCGCTCGTGGCGTCGCTGGCGCTCTTCATCTACCGGCGCGCTCTCAGTGAAGAGGAGCGGACGCCGCTCATGGCCTCGCGTCTGGGCGCGGCGGCGGTTGCGATCGCCTTCCTCGCCGTCGGTCAGCTCATCATCATTGGGCTCGCCATCTACCAGCAGCTGAGCTGAGTAGCGATCAGCCCGCGAGTTTGTCGAGCCCGTAGGCTTTGATTTTCTTGTAGAGCGTGGTCCGGTTGATGCAGAGGTCGTCTGCGGTTTTCTGGCGGTTCCATTCGTTCGCTTCCAGAGCCCTGAGCAGAATCCGCTTCTCGGGTTCTTCGAGTGCCTCGCTCAGCGGGATCGGCTGCCAAGGGCCTTCCTGGAATTCTGCGGAATCATCCGGGCGGCCCGGGGATGACATGGGTGCTTTGCCCTCGATCACATGCTGCGGGAGGTCGTCCCGCGTGATCGTCGGCCTTGAGGATAGCACCACAGCCCGTTCGATGATGTTCTCGAGCTCGCGGACATTGCCGGGATAGTTGTACCGCTGCAGCGATTCCATAGCGTCGTCGCTGATCGCCACGATCGACTTGCCGTGCTCGGCCGAATGCTTGGCCATGAAGTGTTCGACGAGGGCCGGGATGTCCGACATCCGATCGCGCAGCGAGGGCAGGTCGATCTTGACCACATTGATGCGGTAATACAGGTCTTCGCGAAACCCGCCGCTCTGCACGAGCTTCTCGAGGGACTGGTTGGTCGCCAGCACGACGCGGACATCCACTTCGATGGTCTGTGTCGAACCGACGGGTTCAAACTTGCGTTCCTGCAGTACGCGGAGCAGCTTGAGCTGCATGGCCGCGCTGGCCGAGTTGATCTCATCGATGAAGATCGTGCCGCCGTCGGCTGCGAGAAATTTGCCCTGCTTGTCGGCGTGCGCACCGGTGAACGCACCCTTGACATGGCCGAACAGCTCGGACTCCAGAAGGGTTTCGGGGATCGAACCGCAGTGAATCTCGACGAACGGTCCGGAACCTCGGGCGGAGCCGCGGTGGATGGATCTTGCGAGCAGCGATTTACCAGTGCCGGACTCGCCGGTGATCAGAACCGTCGCCTTCGATGGCGCGACCGCTTCGATCATCTCGAAGGCCTTGGCCATACGGTAATCCCGTCCGACGATCGAACCGAGTCCGAACTTGGTGTCGAGCTGTTTCTTCAGGTTCGTGTTTTCGGCCAGAAGTGTCTGTTGACGCAGGGCCCGCTCGAGCGTCATGCGCAATTCATCATCCACGACCGGTTTGGACATGTAGTCGAATGCGCCGTCGCGGATCGCCTTCACCGCCGATTCGATCGTGCCATAACCGGTCAGGACCACGGGCACGATGCTCGGGAACTCCTTGCCAATGAGCTTGATGAGTTCGAGCCCGGACATGCCGGGCATGGACACATCGGTCAGCACAAGGTTGAAGGGCTTGGGGCGCCGGGTGGCGCTATCCTCGGGGGCATCCGCCTCGCGAAGCAGTTCCAGGGCTTCGGGACCGTTGAAGCACACCGCCGTATCGTAGCCCTCGGAGGTGAGAAACTCACTCAGCGATTCGGCCACGATCGGATCGTCATCGACGATCAGAATGCGTCCGCTGGTCTGAGACGGACTGGATTGGTTGCTGGAGTTGCGATCAGGCATCGGCTTGATCCTCCGGCTCCGCTTCACAGTCCTGAGGCAGAGGGATGGTGATTTCGAGAACCGTGCCATTTGGAATACCAGGCAGCAGCGAAATCGTGCCGTTCAGCGAGGCGATGATGTCGGCGCTCAGTGCCAGCCCGATACCGGAGCCGCCGGGGCGCTCGGTATACCCGAGTGAGAAAGCGAGCTTCGGATCCCGGCGCAGTTCTTCAGAAAGCCCCTCGCCGGTGTCGCGGATCTCGATGTGGAGCGTCGCGGCTTCGCACCATGCCGCCAGCATGATCTCGGGGTTCGATTCGCGAGGGGTCAAAGCCGGATGCGCATCGATGGCATTGCGGATCGCGTTCGCGATCACCGGGTAGATCGGCAGCGGCGGGGCAGAAAGCGCGGAGACATCGATCTGACTCCGGACGCGGATTCCGCGCTCTGCTGCCAGGTGTTGCGTGTGGGCAACGGCGGCATCTATGGCCTGGTGCACCGGCTGCGGCGCCACGATGTACTTCGGATGTGGGCGATCACTGGCGACTTCACGGGTTCGCTCGACCATGCTCGCCATGGTGTGCAGGGCAGATTCGGCGGCGGCGAGGTGGTTGATCGCTGCCGCCGCGGCGACCGCGCTGTTCGGGCTGGTGCGCAGTTCGCGCATGGCGAGGCGGAGGAATCTGGTTGAGCCATCAAGCAGGCCGGACAACTCGTGCAACAGCGCCCGCTCGAGGCGTTCGGCCTCATCGAGTCTGGTCAGGGCATGCTGGGGTGAACCGGCGGGGCCACCGGGCATATGCTGGCGTGGCCTGATCGCGGGCTTCCGCGACTTCTTCGGGTCTTCGCTGGGGTGCTGGTACATTACTCCGCTCTCATCGACGCTCTTTGGGCAGCGATGGAGCCGGATGTTGCGATCGGGCAACGCTCAGGAGGTCTGATTCGGTCTGTGTTGCCTGTCGGCAACGACCGCCCGTGGTTATTGGGGAACCTGCTCGATGCTGTGGGGCATCGGTTCGTCCAGTGGAGTGGCATCGCTGCTGGTTCCTGATGCCATCCACATGCGTCCGGCGACGATGAGCATGATGACGCCGAACACCAGCCGCAGTCCGCGTGCGGGGATCCGGTGCGTCAGCGATGCTCCGAGCACAGAGCCGAGTATGCCGGTGGGGGCCAGGCACAGGAACAGCACGAACGGCTCGACGATGGCGTGCCCATGCCCGGGGAGCAGGGCAACCTTGAGGCAGGCGCCGATCCCGGCGGTGATGCACATGACCATCGAGCTGACCGCGATGCAGCTCTTGAGCTTGAGGCGACAAACCACATGCGCGAGCGGGACGGCGATGCCGCCGCCTCCGATGCCGAGCAGGCCGGATAGGAAGCCCATCACCGAGCCGACGAAGCCGCCACGCAGTTTGGTGACCCGGGCATCTTCGGCCTCGAGCGGCGTGTGCTTGCGGATAGCTTTCAGGATGCTGGTCAGCGAGACATAGATCAGAAAGACGGCGAAGAGTCGCCTGAGCCAGCCGGACGGGAGTTGGTCGGACACCAGGACGCCGACCACGATGAAGACGATCGCCGCCGGGAGCATGGCCTTGAACAGGTCGGCTCGGAATGCGCCCATTTTGTAGTGCTTCCGAGCAGCCGTGATGGCCACCGCGACATTGACGAGCATCGCCGCGGCCTGGATCAGGTGCTGGTCGGACCACTCCCGCTTCGCGAAGAGCACCGCCATCGCCGGTATCATGATGATTGACCCCCCGATGCCGAGCAGCCCGCCCAGAATCCCGGCGGTCAGCCCGGTGAGCAGGAGGGGGAGGATGTCGCTGGACTCGATCGAGAACATCATCGGGATGCTAGCAGACCGGCCCAGCACCGGAGTGAAGATCGGAGCGTCTCTCATCGAAAGCCGGATCGTCACCATCACGCTGAACCCGGCGGTCGACCGCGTCATGCGGGTCGAGCGTTTCCGCGTGGGCCAACATTGCCCCGCCAAGCGTACCGGTCACTACCCGGCGGGCAAAGGTGTGAATGTATCCCGCGTGCTGGCGGTTCTGGGTGTTAAATCGGTGGCGACGGGGTTCGTGGGCCAGAAGGAACTGGGGATGTTCGAGGAGTACCTCGAGCACATCGGCAAGGGCCGCATCACGACGCAGCTGCTCGTCGTTCGAGGTCGCACCCGGGACAACATCACGATCGTCGATCCGATCGACGACACGGAAACGCATCTGCGCGATGAGGGATTCAGCGTGACGCGCGACGATGTCGTCCGGGTCTCCAGCAAGGTGGGCATGCTCGCACGCCCTGATTCGATTCTGTGTTTCAGCGGATCCATGCCTCCCGGGGTCTGTGTCGGAGATCTGCGCTCCATGCTTCATCGCTGCGAAGATGCCGGCGCTCGGGCGGTCGTGGATACCAACCAGAAGGTGCTTCGCGCCATCAGCGGCGAACGGTTCTGGATGCTCAAAGCCAATGCCGAGGAACTGGCGGCCATGACCGGTCAGCCCACCGAGACCGAAGAAGAGGCCATCCGTGCTGCTCGGTCGATCACGCGTGCGCACGGCGGCGGAGTGGAATGGGTCATCGCCACGCGTGGGGAGCACGGGGCCGTACTTGTCGGTCCCGAGACCGAACTGGTCGCACGGACTTTCGTCCATCCCGGACTCATCATGAGCACCGTGGGCTGTGGCGACAGTCTGCTGGCTGGCGTGCTCAGCAGCGTCGTCCGGGGCTTTCCCTGGAGTGAGGCGATGCGGATGGGGGTCGCGGCCGGGACGGCCAACGCCGTCAGCCGCGAGGCCGGCGAGATCAACCCCGAGGATATCGAGGCCTTCTTCGAAACCTCGGTTGTAGAGACTCGACTGGGCGCGAACGCCTAGAAACGCGTTTTCTGTGGTTATGGGACAGTCAAGACACCGGGGTATATACACCGGTATGGGTGGGTCACAGTTCGGTCTGTGATGCATGAAGCGTTTGTAAAGGCTATCCTAACTTCTCGCAGGTCGATTCTCAGCATTCGAGTTGGGACGACTGCGGGATCGGATTAGGGTTGGATCAGCGTCTGTGGTGGGCACTGATCCGGCGGCTCGAGTAAAGAGCACCTTCCACCCGCAGACCCAGCAGTGGTGGTACTCAAGAGATGATCAACCCGAAGACTGGCAGTGATGCGCGCAGCGCGGTTGTCGCGCAACGACTGATGATCGCCGGGGTGTACCTCGTCGCAGCCGGGCTCGTCTCGTGGTCGGCCTGGAGCGCAAAGCGCTCGTTGGGTGTTCCCGCGCTTGCCGCAGTGGAGACCATCCGCGTGTCGTCCAACCAGAACGCGGCTGGCGATCGTCTTGAGATTGTCGATCCGCTTCTGGAGACGACGGTCGATTCGGATGAGTCGGGGATGATCGATCCTGAGGTGACGATCGAAGTGACCGGACCCATCAGCAATGAGATCCGGTACTTCAACGGTCGCGCCGTTCGTCCCGCGAAGACGCTGTGGATGACCGTCACCGGATACAGCCCCGACGAGCGCTCCTGCGGCGAGTGGGCCGACGGCATCACCGCGAGCAACAAGAGCGTCTGGACAAACGCGATGCAACTCGTCGCCGCAGACACCCGCATTCTTCCTTTCGGGTCGCTGCTGACGATCGAAGGGTACGCGGGCGGTCAGATCGTTCCCGTGGAAGACCGCGGTGGTGCGATCAAGGGCATGCGACTGGATCTGCTCTACCCCACGCACGAGGAAGCATTGCAGTGGGGAGTGAAGCGTCTTCCGGTGACCGTCTGGGAGTATGTGGACGGCTGATCTCAGGTACCGGATCCCGCATCGCCCTCCGGCGCTTCGGAGTTCTCCTCGGGCTGCTCAGGATCGGGTGCCGGCAGGAGCGAATTAACGCTCAGTTCCACGCCGAATTCCACATAGGGCCCGATGAACGGACGCACATCAAAGAAACCAACGACATCGCGATCGCGGTTGATGCTCGGTGCAAGCCCGGCCACACCGCGAAGCACCCAGAAGCCGCTCATCCCGGATTCGCGGAATCGGCGTTCGAAACGGGTCGGGATCTGCAGGGTGTAGACGCGCTCGCTGTAGGGCGTACGGGTCTGCGGGTCCACCACCCGATAGTCGATGGTAAGCGGCTGCCTGTCTTCGTGGGTGCGAACCACTTCGAGAGTCCATTCGATCTGGTCACGCTGGGTGCGCTTCAGGCCTTTCAGCCATGACTCCGCGTCCCGAAGGTACCGCGCGCGTGCATCGGGGGATTCAAACGGAAACTCAATGGTTCCGAAGTTCTCTTCGTAGGATTCGCGCGTGAACCGAAGCAGTGACTCGGGAGCGGCGAAGATCTGGCCTTCGGGCAGGGAAGCGTAGACCGGGGCCGCCGGTGTGTCGGGAGAGTCTGGATCCTGAGTGGTTCCCGCCGGTCGGCGCTCGAGTTCTCGCTGCAACTGCGCGACCCGTTCGTTCAGCGCGGTGACCTGCTCCAGCAACTTCTCGATGGCTTCCTGCGACCGTGCGAGGTGCGCCTCGAGTTCATCGATCCGGAGACGAAGCTGATCATTTTCGCGTCGGAGTTCGCTGATGGATCGAGGCGAATCCTGAGCCAGAGCGCTCGGGCCGAGGGTCGCTGCGAGGCAGAGGGCAAGCAGGGCGAGAGGGGTTCGGACGGATCTCATGGACCACCTCCGGGAGGATGGGTTCGTTGAATCTCAAGCCCCGAAACAGACGGCTTTGGACGAGGGTCAGTATACGGACGCCCGAAGGCCTGTCGGGTTCGGCGTGCGTGGGGCCCGAAGAGAGTCTATTGTCCTCATCGGCTCCTTAGACCCATCCAAGGGAGAATCGGCCCGTGCAGATCGTTGGAATGCCAACCCGCCCCGAGCGACTGGAAGAGCTCCTGCCTCCGAGCCTGATGCGCAGGCTCGATCGGCTGGATATCCGCAGCCGCAAGCTGTTTCCCGGGAAATTGCAGGGCGAGCGCCGATCCAAAAAACGCGGTCAGTCCGTCGAGTTTGACGATTTCCGGCAGTATGTGCGAGGCGATGATCCCCGGTTCATCGACTGGAATGTCTACGCCCGCATGGACCGTCTGGTGCTCAAACTGTTCCTCGAAGAAGAGGACATGGCCCTGCACATCGCCGTGGATGCCTCCGGGAGCATGCGTGCGGGGCAGGGCGAGCAGTGCAAGCTGGTCTACGCTTCCCGCCTGGCGATGGCCCTTGGCTATGTCGGGCTGGTCAAGCAGAACCGGGTCGGGATCACCGTCTTCGGGCGGACGAGCGAGGCGGGAGGGCTGGCGCGCCTGCCCGATGTCCGTGGGCGGCATCAGGTTCGACGCATGAGCCAGTTCGTGGTCGACAGCATGTACCCTGAATCACGGGTGGACACCGGAGCCGCACTGCACGAAGACGAGAAAGCCGGATTCAACGCTGCTCTGACCGGGATCGCCCGTCAGCGGATCGGCAAAGGCGTCATGGTGGTCATCTCCGATTTTCTGATCCCCGGGGGATACGAGCAGGGACTGAAGTCTCTGGCCGCGGCTGGCGGCTACGACACCTATTGCCTGCAGATTCTCACGCCCGATGAGGTGGACCCATCCAGGCAACTCGGCACCACCGGCGGGACCTTACTCGGAGATCTGCGCTTGACGGATATCGAGACCGGCGGCGCCACCGAAGTGACGATCACCAAGGAACTGATGAAGCGGTATCGTGAGCGCGTGCAGGAGTACTGCGACGGGCTCGGGCGATACTGCGCGGCGCGGGCGATGAATCACATGCTCGTGACCACCGATCAGCCGATCGAACCGCTGATCCTCGATACATTCCGGCGGCGTGGGCTGCTGGGCTAACCAGTGAATGGGATCAGGCCGACAGTTCCGCGAGCAGATCGTCGGTGATGCCCAGGTATTCGCGCATGTACCGATCATAGGTCTCGCTGTCCTCGTCCTTGGAGAGGTCGAGGCGCAGTTCATTGATGACCTTCGTGCCCTGCTTGATCCACTCATCCCAGGTTTCTCGGCTGATGTTCTCGCCGATCCACACGCCGACCGGTCCCTTGAAGGGGGCGCGAGACATCCGGTGTCCCGGGCGCTTGCTGCGTGTGCAGATGAACGAGCCATCGGGCAGGTCCGCCGGGTCGATGACCTCTTCCTTGGGCGGCTCGGCTCCGACCTGGGCAAAGAGCTTTTCCATGGCCTCCTTGACCTTCATATCACCGTTGCGACGAGCGATCTCGAAGCCGTCATTCAGCAGGCGGAGGGCCTTGTCCTTTTCTCCCAGTGAGATGTACTGCTCGGCGGCGAGTTGATACGCCCGGGACATGTTCATGTTGAGGGCGATGCACCGCTCATAACTCGTCGCGGCGTCCTGATGGCGACCTGCCTCGGCGTACGCGTTCCCGAGCGAGAAATAGGTGATGTCGCTCGTGGGGTCTTCCTTCACGAGCTGCTCAAACTGGGTGATCCGGTCCTGTAGATCCATCGCGTTCGCTTCTCCGCTGGGGGATTTCGGGGGAGTGAAGGATAGGCGGGAAGAGCTCGCTTTGCAGCGCCGTTCAGAGACGCGGGCACCAAGCGGACGCTACTCTGGTCAGATGGATCCCGCCGAGCGAGCCCGTTTCGACGATCTGCTGGAAGCCGTGATTGAGCGGCTGCCCCAGCCCATCCACATCCTGTTTGAAGAGGTCCCGCTCATCGTGGACGATCGTCCGGATGATCTGCTGCTCAGAGAACTTGCGGCGGAGTTTGATATTCCCGATGACCCCGGGGAACTGGAAGCCTTCGCGCTCGAGCTCTGCGGGCTCCACTCCGGGCGTATGCTGACCGAGCGATCGGTCGAAGACCCGGCGGATCTTCCCGAAGATATCAGGATTTTTCGCGAGGGCATCATCGGGATCGCCGGTGGTTGGGACGGCCCGGCGGCAGAGGTCGATGCCGCGATCTCCGAGCAGATCCGGATCACCATCCTCCACGAGGTGGGGCACCACTTCGGGCTGGACGAGGATGATCTGGAGGAACTGGGCTACGACTGAGCCGATCGAGCGGAATCAGGCTGAAGCCGCTTCGATGTCGGCGTCGGAGGCCTCCATGTTGGTGTAGACCTTCTGGACATCGTCGTTGTCCTCAAGGTTCTCGACGAGTCGGAGGATCTTGCCCACATCGTCGCCACCGACTTCAACGGTGACGGTCGGGAGCATCGTCACCTCCGCGGATTCCATCTCGATCTCGGCGTTCTCGATGGCTTCTTTCACGGTGAGGAAATCTTCGGGGGCGGTGGTGACCGTGAACAGCCCGTCTTCGTTCTCGATGTTTTCCGCTCCGGCTTCCAAGGCCAGTTCCATCAGGCGTTCTTCGTCGACCTTTGCCGCGTCAATGTTGATCACGCCCTTGTTCTCGAAGTTGAAGGCGACCGACCCGGTCGTACCCATGTTGCCGCCGGCTTTCGCGAATATGGATCGGATGTCCGGGGCTGTCCGCTGGCGGTTGTCGGTGAGGCAGTCCACGATGACCGCGACGCCCGCGGCTCCATATCCCTCGTACCGGATGTTCTCGTAGTCGGCTCCCTGCCCGGAAAGTCCAGCGCCCTTCTCGATGGCACGCTTGATGGTGTCCTTGGGCATATTCGCCGCCTTCGCCTCTTCGATGGCGTAGCGGAGAGCCAGATTCGCATCGGGATCGGGGCCGGCCTGCTTGGCGGCGACCATGAGGGCCTTGGAGCACTTGCTCCAGGCTTTGCCCCGCTTGGCATCCATGCGGGCCTTTTTGTGCTTGATGTTCGCCCACTTGCTGTGGCCTGCCACGGTCGTCTCTCCATCTGAAATCTGGGTGGCTCGAGGCCACCGGGGTCTGGGGAGGGGTATCGTACCGGCGATTGCGGGGTCGGTGAAAGTGCTCAGTCCAGCATCGGGGCGATCGCGGGTGGGCGGTCCTCTCCGGCGGCTCGGACCTTCTCGGTGGCCTGCGTGATCAGTTCCTGCAGTTCGATCTCGAGTGACAGCGGGACCTGCATCCCCCGAATGCCTTTGCTGGCGCCTTCGGCGAGTTCGATGGCCTCGGTCCACTGCCGTACCGCTTCCTCGTGCTGTCCGCTCGCCCAGAGCGCATCGCCGAGGTGATTCGTGGTGAAACAGGCATTGAGTGCCTCGGGGTCTTCCTGAGCCGACAGCGTCTTGGCGCGTCGGAGCAGCGAGACCGCCCCAAGCCGAAGCTCACCGCCCCCCGGGGGAATCTCGTCGGCGAGTTGACCTTGCTTGTAGCGAACCCAGCCCATCGAATCCACGATGTGGGAGGAATTCGGATTCTGCGCGTAGGCCAGTTCGATCATCCGGATCGCTCGGTCAATCTGTTCGTGTCGATCAAGCAGGTAGAACCCGTAATCGTTGTTGAGTTCAGCGTGCTCGGGCTGGATGCGCAGGCCCTCCTCGTACAGCGCTTTGGCCGTTTCGAATTGACCGTTGAGCGAGAGGAATGAAGCGAGGTAGAGCGCGGAGTCCGCAATGAACACACTGTTCGGACCTGTATTGGCGACAGCCAGACTGCGATTCACACGGTAGTTCAGTGCCTGGCGCAGCCGAAGGTCCTGCGGCCCAAGCGTGTCTCCCAGCGAGCGGATGGCTTCGCCGAGGACAAACGGGTCTTGGATCTGCGTGGAGTAATCGATCCACGCCGCGAGCAGTTTCGTGGGATAGGGGTCCAGTTGTTGCGTCCCGGCCGTGTAGATCAGGGTCGCGGCTTGCCGGGCACCCTCTTCGTCCATGAGGCTCTGCCCGGTCAGGGCGGCCACCAGAACCGACTGGGCGGCATGCATGAAGGCCTCCTCGGCGAATTCCGGCAGAGACTCGGATGCCTGCACCGCCAACTGGATCATGCCGTCCTCATCGGTGTCGCGGTCAATCGAAGCCACGCTGATGCGGCCCCTCCACGCATCCTGGCTCGGACGCTCAAGCCGCTCGAACACACGAACGAAACCGTCGATCGCGCCGGCAGGGACGCGAGGCTGGTTGATGATCGAGTCCGAAATGTCATCCAGCAACTGGCTCAATGCCAACTGCTCGGATGGAAGCGGCGAGGGTGAAAGGTCAGCGGCCAACTCGGCGAGTGAGATCGCCTGGTCGATCTTGTCGGCCGCGAGTTCGACGCTCGAACGCTCCAGAAAAGTCGCGAAGGTGCTGGGCGCGTTGACCAGTCGGGATCGCGCCTGGCTGAGCCATCGGTCTTCGGCGTCGAACTCGTCACGCAGCAGCACTTCGAGTTCGCGCGAAAGTGCAGGGGAGCCCTGACGGACCATGTGCGCGTTGAGGACGAGATCGAGGGCTTCCTCCGGGCGTCGGTCGGCACGCAGCAAAGCAGATCGCAGAACTACAAGGTCGGTCCGGTCCGGATACCGCTCGATCTGGTCCTGGAGCCATTCATCCGCGGCAGCGATTGCTCCGTTGCTCTCCAGCAGTTTCACAAGTCGTGAGGCGGCTGCGTCGGCTCGAAGGGGACTCTGCCAGGCCTCGCGAAGAAGACGATCGGCAAGATCGAACTGCTCTCGTTCGATCGCGTTGATGGCCCGGACCAGTCGAAGCAACGCTTCGGCACCCGGTACGGATTGAAGAGTGGTCGCGGCATCCTGAAGTTCGCCGAGTTCGACGAGGTACGCAGCCGCGTCATAGTCCGCCGGGTCCTGTTGCATCGCCTGCCGGACGGCTGCCAGGGCACCGGATCGGTCACCAAGGCCCAGTCTGGCCCGGGCGGTGAGCGAGTTCACGAGAGCGGGAGGTACCTGCTCCACAAGCTTTTCCTGCTCCAGCATGACCAGCGCGTCGCGGTGCCGGTTGCGAAGAATCAGAGCCGTAGCAACCGCCAGCCGTTTTGAACCGTCGGAAGCCTTGCGGGCCGCTGCATCCAGCAGTCGATCCGCTTCCGCTCCCCTGTAGGCGTCGACGAGCAACTCAACGCCCAGACTCAGCAGTTCGTAGTGGATTCGCGGTCGGGGCTGTTCCTCGGTCGGCAGTGTCTGTGTGTCGAGATAGGTCGAAATCGCCTTGGCAAAATCGCCTTGTCGAAGCGATGATCGCAGCCCAAGAGCGGTGGGGGTACCGGCCTCGTTCGGACCGTGCAGCGCGAGTGCAACGGCGGTGAGATCAGGCTCGAGGCATGGGTGTAACTCGAGGATTGAAGTGACGCCCGCTGCGGGTTCGTTCTCGAGATACTGCAGCCACACCGCGCGATCGGTCGGGTACTTTCGCAAATGATCGAGCAGAATCGACTCGGATCCGGCGATCGCGGCGCGAGCGAGCACCAGACCCTGTCGACCTTTCATCCGCTCTTCGGCGGACATCGAATCGGCACGATGGATGATCGCCGCGTCCAGTTCGGATCTCAGATCGCTCTGTTCGGCGAGGTAGCCGAGGAGTGCGACGGTTTCTCCGGGCTCGAGGTTGTCTCCGAGAGTGGAGATCAAGAAGGAAGCGGCGGTCGCCGGTCGTCCCGTGCGGACAAGGGCGTAGCAGCGTATCGCGGTTTCCCGGGGGTGCTGCGGGCCCGGCAAGGCTACGGCGCTCGAGAGGAATCGGTCCAGATTCTCCCAATCGCTGATCCTGTGACTCACCTCAACGGCACTCCACATCAGCTCACGACGGCTCCGGTACACCTCGTTCAACCGATCGCGGTAGGGGGTCGGCTCATTGAACGCAGCGGGCAAGTCGAGCAGGCGCGAGTAGTGCATGACAGCCGCTTTGAGATACCCGTTGCGTGCGAGCGCTTCGGCGAGCGTTGCCGAGAGTACGAAGCCCGCGGCATTCTCACGATCCTCCTGAAGCGAGGATGCCCGGAGCAGGGCGGCGATCGCCGCGCGATCCTCACGGAATTCACCGGCGAGAAGGCCGAAGTGCAGCAGCGTCGTGAATGTGTGGTCGCCGAGCGCAATGGCTTCGGCGTAAGCGCTCTTGGCGGCGATGGCGTTGGATTGCTGCTCCAGCACGCTGGCGAATTCGGACCAGACCGGAGCCGACGCGGGGTTGAGGCGCAGCGACTCGCGATACAGGCGTGAAGCTTCCGCGAGATTGCCCTTCTCAAGATCGATCCGGGCCTGCTCGGCGATCCTGCTTGCCTGTTCGATGGCGGATCGGTCGGGAGCCGTATAGCGCGACTCGCGCGGCAAATCGCCATTCAGCAGATCGAGAATGTCGTTCTTGCTCGCGAACGCTGAATCTTCATCGACAGGCGGTGTTCCCCAATCCTTGAGCACGCTCGGCTTGGGGAACGCTCCGGGAGATACTCGAATCGGACTCTGGGATTCGGTCTGGACGAGCAAATCCAAGGAGCCGGGAGAGGATTCCTGCGGGTCGCCCAGCGAGACTGAACTCAGCCAAGCGCTGGCAACAATCACGCCGAGGTATCGTGTTCCACGGGCGTGACGGGGCATGGCTTGGCTCCTTCGGGTCGATCAGTGGTGATCAGGACTTGGCGGCCTTCTTTTTACGGCTCGGCGAACTCTCGGCTGCGGCTGCACCCTTGCGACTGGAGGTCTTCTTCGTCTTGCTCGGCTTGTCGGCAAGTTCGGAGCCATCGGTCTCGGTGTCCTCACTGTACGCCTGAAGCAGGAGGTAGGTTTCCAGACCTTCGCTTGCTTTGACATGGCGCTCGATCGTGCCGAGGGCTTTGTCCATGGGGGTGCCTTCTTCGAAAACACCTCCCTTGATGAGCTTGGCGAACAGCCGCTCTTCGATCGGGACCGCGTGGCAGTCCATGCCGAGCAGGCAGGTTCGCGCGGCGACGAAGGGATGCATGCCCTCGAGTGAATCGATGTACTTCCGGGCTTCCCGCTTGCCACCTTCGCGCACGCTCGCCAGTGAGACCGCATGCTCACGCAGGTAGATCTCGCGCAGCGAGGCCTTGATACGCGCGACGCGTTCTTCAGCGTTGGGATAGGTCTTGCCCAGCACGCCCATGATCTCTTCGGTCCGCGAGACTCGAAGGTCGTTCATGTCGACATAGGTCTCTTCGATCCGCTTGAACGCGTTGTCGGCGCGGTTCGAGTAGCAGTCCCAGAGCAGGAACGAATACACGAGCTGGCGGATCGGCTCGAGGTCGCTCATGACCGGTGCCGGCTCGTACTTCTTCTTGAGGTGGTCGAGGACGCTTTGGAATGCCGCGGCGTGGTCGGATGCACTCACTGGTTCTGCTCCCTGGTGTGTTCCGGTGTGTCTTCGGCAGATGTATCGTCGTCGGTATCAGACTTGGTGCCGCGGGCTTCTTCCTCGGCGCGGACCTTGGCGAGTGCTTCGAGAACTTCGGCCTGGCGTTTGGCGGCTTTGTCGACCTTGAACACGAACTCGGGCAGCTGATGCACCGAAACAAGGTCGCCGACCTGACGGCGAACATGCTTGGACGCGGCTTTCAGCCCCGCGATCGCTCGGCGTTCCTTGTTCGCGGGGAGCACGCTCACATTCAGGACTGCGGTCCGCAGATCCGCGGTGACATTGACGGAAGTGATGGTCAGCATCAGGCCGTCCAGGCGCGGGTCACCGAAGCCGGCGTTCAGGACCGACTGCGCTGCACGGTGAATGACTGAGGACATCTGCTCGGTGCGCCTGTTCATTGGCTTGGATCCTCGGACTGGGCGTAACGGAGCATTTCAGCGTCGATCTCGGGATGACCTGCTTCAGGGTCGGTGACGGGGAGCTCGTCGAGCGCGAGCACCCGCCTTGAGAGGGTGCCGAGTTCAAAGGACAGTTCTCCGGCACCGGGGCGAGCCGCTCGCTCTCCGAGCTTGGAGATCACAGTGTCGAGCACCGCGGCGCACCGCTGGGCGCCCTCGGCCGCCACGGCGACACCGAGCGTCGCCACCTGCAGGTGATCCTGCGAGCCGACCTCGGCGACGGAGATCTGATGCTCGCGATGCAGGCGGTCCTTGACGGACTTCACGACGCGCCTCTTGTCCTTGAGAGACTCGCTGGCACGGATGATGAGTTCGATCTGGAGTGCTCCGAGGTGCATTACTGATGATTAGAGCTGGCGAGCCACTTCCGTTTTGCGGAAGCACTCGAGGATGTCGCCTTCCTTGATGTCGTCGTAGCCGACGATCTTCATGCCGCATTCCTGACCGGCTTTGACTTCCTTGGCATCGTCCTTGAACCGCTTGAGCTGCTCGAGGACCCGGTCCTGTTCGATGACGATGTCGTTCCGCGTAACGCGGATGAGCGCGTTGCGCTCGATGACGCCATCCGTGACGTAGCAGCCGGCGATCGAGCCAACCTTGGTGATGCGGAAGACCTGACGCACTTCGGCATGGCCCAGGATCTCTTCGCGCACTTCCGGGCTGAGCAGGCCGGACGCTGCCTTGCGCACATCGTCGACGATGTCGTAGATCACGCGGTAGGAACGGAGCTCGACGCCCTTGTCCTCGGCCTGCCTGCGGGCTTTGGCCGACGGGATGACGTTGAACCCGAAGACGATCGCTCCTGAAGCGGCAGCAAGCGTGACATCGGATTCGGTGATGCCACCGACCGCCGCGTGCAGCACGCGGATTTTGATTTCGCTGGTCGAGACATCTTCGATCGACTTCTTGATCGCGTCGATCGAACCCTGCACATCGGCCTTGAGCACGACGAGCAATTCCTTGGTGGTGGCCTGCTCGTCCATCGATGCGAACATCGAATCGAGCGTGAGCTTGGGCTGCGCGAGTTGACGCTGGCGGTCCTCTTCGCGACGCTGCTCGGCGGCCTGCTCGGCTCGCTTGAGCGTCTTGACGATGTAGAACTTGTCGCCGGGGTCCGGCAGCTCGTCGATGCCAGAGATCTGGACCGGGGTCGAGGGACCGGCGGTCTTGAGCTTCTCGCCGCGGTCGCTGGTGATGTCGCGCACCCGTCCGAACGCCCGGCCGGCCACGATGAAGTCGCCGACCTTGAGCTCGCCCTGCTGCACGAGGATGTTCGCGGTCGCTCCGCGGCCCTCTTCCATACGCGATTCGATGACCGAACCGGTCGCGGCACCCGAGAAGTCCGCCTTGAACTCCTGGATCTCGGAAGTCAGCGCGAGGGTTTCGAGCAGGTTGTCGACACCTTGGCCGGTGTGGGCTGAGAGTTTGATGACTTCGGTTTCGCCGCCCCATTCCGTCGGGTTCAGGCCGTGCTCGGCGAGCTGGCCGTAAATCCGCTGGATGTTCTCGTTGTTGTTCGCGCCGACCAGATCGATCTTGTTGAGCGCGACCAGAATGGGAACGCCCGCGGCCTTGGCGTGGTTGATCGACTCGATGGTCTGAGGCATCACGCCGTCGTCAGCCGCGATCACGAGCACGACGATATCGGTCATGCTCGCGCCGCGGGAACGCATCTCGGTAAACGCTTCGTGACCCGGGGTGTCGAGGAAGCAGACCTTCTCCGCACCGGTGCCGGCGTTGACATCAACTAGGAACGCGGAGGTGGCCTGCGTGATGCCGCCCGCCTCGCCCTTGGCGACATTGGCCTTACGGATGTAGTCCAGCAGCGAGGTCTTGCCGTGGTCCACATGGCCGAGGATGGTGACGACGGGGTAGCGGGGACGCTCGTCGGTCATCTCACGCTTCTCGAATTCCTCGAGCACCGCCGCGGCGCCGGTGGCCTGCTCGGTAACTTCGAGCTCGATATCCCAGTCGATCATCAGTTCCTGGGCTTTCTCCGCGTCGATCGCGGAGTTGATGCTGGCCATCACACCCTGCATGAACAGCTTCTTGACGATGTCGGCACCCTTCACACCGGTCGCGGCGGAAAGATCCTTGATCGTGAACGGCGCGGCGATCTTCACCGTGCCGCCGGTTTCCGCAGCAGACTGTGCCTTCTGGGAACCGCCCGACCCGTCGCGGGCCTTCTGATCCCGGCGACGCTGGCGAAGGAAGCCGTCGGCGCGGCTGAGCCGCTCCTCACGCTCGACCAGGTCCTGATGACGCCAATTGCGACCGCTGTCACCGGAGCCCGGGCCTTTGCCCTTGCGTCCCGGAGCCGCCGGCTCGGGAACGCCACCGCCGCCGCGACGGCGGTTTCGGCGTGCGCCGGCTTCATCGGGCGGGGGCATCATCGGTCCGCCAGCACCGCCGCCGCCACGCGGGCCGCGCGACATCGGGATCGACGGGCCATCATGGGAACGACGCTGACGAGGCGCTTCGATGATGTCCGGGGTTTCAACGCGGACAACCTTCGGGCCGCTGAGCTTGGCTTTGCTCTTCTCGATGTCCTTGATCGTGGGTCCTGCTGGCGCGACGACCTTCGGACGGCTCGGGACATTCATGACCGGTTCAGCCGCGGGGGTTTCTGCCTTGGGGGACGCCTTGTCCTCGGAAGGCGCGCTCGCGGCGGGCTTGGCCTTCGCCGGCTCTGCCGGAGCGGATTGAGGCTGAGCACTCGGCTGTTCTGCCTTCTGCTCTGTTTTCGTCGCGACGAGAGGCTTCACCTCGGTCGGCTTGGCCTGAGGCGTCGCGCTGGGCTTGCCGGTCTGCTCGGCGGTCTCGGTGCTGGCGACGGAGTCGTCGTCGGCGTCGCCGGAAGAGGCTGGCGTAGCTTTCTTGGCGGCTGCCGGAGTTGCCTTGGCAGGGGCGGGGGGCTGGGCGGGTGGTTCCTCGACGGCGACGGCGGTGTCGCTGTCGCTGTAGGAATCATCCGTCGAAGAAGACGCGGTCTTCTTGGCGCTCGCCTTGCGTTTTACACGGGCCTTGGTCAGATCGACCTTGGCCGCGGTCTCGACCGCGGTCCCGCCGGTGTCGGCCTCGGACTCACCACCAGCGAACCACTCGCGGATCGTCGCTTCGAGACCCGCCGAGACGCTCGACATGTGGTTGGTGATCGCCGGGATGCCCTCGGCTTCACACTTGTCGACGATGGCCTTGGATTTTACTCCGAGGTCCTTGGCAATCTCATGTACTCGTTTGGCTTTGGCCAAAGTGATCTCCAGCGTTCGAACTGCGGCTCTGAATACTCGTAAGGAAAACGGCTACCGGGCCGTGGGTGGCGTGTGGCAATGGGTCTTGGAAAGGTCAGTCGTCCCGCTTTTCAGCGTTGGAATCCCCGGAGAGGATCGCCTGGGCTCGTGCGTCGTCGTCCTCGGTTGCCTGGGGGCGGTCGGATTCGTCGGGCGCGGAACCGGCGGAACTTGCAGCACCGAGTCCGAGGATGGCGGCTGCCGCAAGATCGGCGTCGCCAGTGGAGTCCAGGTCGCCATCGAGCAGGCGACGAGCGGCTTCGGCTTCTTCGGCCTTGCGCTTCTCGGCTTCCTCTTTCTCGCGCTCCTGCTCTTCGGCGACGATCTTCGCTCGGGCGGAAGCGGCCTCAACCGCGGCGGTGGCCGTGGCCTCGTCCATCTCGATCTCGGCCACCAGCACCTCGACACCGACTTCCTCGATGTCGAAGACGCTGATCATGCCCAGAGCTGCAAGGCGATCGAGCTGCTCTTCGGTGATGCCCTCGACACTGCGGAGGGTTTCGGCCATCGTGTCCAGACCCTTGTTGAACTCATCCGGGGTCAGGATGTCGACATCCCAGCCTGTCAGGCGAGCCGCCAGACGCACATTCTGGCCGCGTTTGCCGATGGCCAGCGAGAGCTGGTCATCGTTCACGACCACGGTCGCCCGACCGAGTTCGAAGCAGAGGGAAACCTCCACAACCTCGGCGGGCTTGAGCGCGTTCTGGATGAGGATCTGGCTGGACTCGTTCCAGCGGACAATGTCGATCTTCTCGCCGTTGAGCTCATCGACGATGTTCTTGATGCGTGATCCACGCACACCGACGCACGCGCCGACCGCATCGACCTTGGAATCGATGGAACTGACCGCGAGTTTGGTGCGGTAGCCGGCCTCGCGAGCCATCGCCTTGATCTCGATGACGCGCTCGGAAACCTCAGGAACCTCGACCTCGAACAGCTTCTTGATGAACTCGGGAGCGCCGCGAGAGAGCACGATCTTGACCTGGTTGCCGACCGCCCGGACGTCGAGAATCAGCACGCGGACGCGGTCGCCCGGGTGGAACTGCTCGCCGGGGATCTGCTCCGAGCGGGGCATGAAGCCCTCGGCCCGATCGATGGTGATGACCAGAGAGCCGCCCTCGTAACGCTGTACGACGCCCGTGGCGAGTTCGCCGACCCGCTTGATGAACTGGTCGTAGATCGACTGGCGCTCGTCCTCGCGGAACTTCTGGATCATCACCTGCTTGAAGGTTGAGGCCGCGATCCGCCCGAACGCCTCGGGGGACATATCGAGGGCCTCGCCGTGGCGAGTCAGCTTCATCTCACCGGTGATGCGATCGATCGTGCAGTTGAATTCTTCGATGTCGATCGAGTTGTAGAACTTCCGCGCGGCGGTGATCATCGCCTGCTCGAGGTCGTTGATCAGGACTTCGCGCTCCACGCCGCGGTCGCGGGCGATGGATTCGATCAGACGCATCATTTCTTGGCTGTTCATGGTTCTTTGTCTTGCCCGCCTCGGGGCCGCTCCGGCATTCGGGTTATGGTTGAGTTGTCAGGATGTCGCGGCCCGGAGGCCGCCTTGAACGGTGGGGGGATTTGGCCCAAAAACGAAACAGGCCACGCGTGTCTGATGACACCCGTGGTCCGCGTCGGACCGTCGGACCCTCTGCAGAGTCCTTCGGGAGGGGTGATTGCACCCCGCGGGCTGTGCCTGAACCTCAGGTCATCCCGCGTCTCCCGCAGCGACAAGCTGTTGCCAGCTCACCAGTCATGTCCGCGAACCACTTGCATCATCAATGCATACCTTTCAAAGGTGGCACAATCGCCGCCCGTGAGAGTTATCACGCACAGAGTCTACCCGAACAGACCCCCACGGGTCAAACATCAGCGGGCCGACGGGGGCCAGCAGGGAGCCAACCGGAGGGGCGACGATCGGATCGAAGGAAAGGGATCAGTGGCGGAGTGATCGCATCCGAGCCGGATCGATCGGGCTGATGACGCGCAGGGCCCGCTTGCCCTTGTATTGCCCAATGTGAGCCAGGAGTTTCGGCTCGTTCTCGATTTCGATGGTCACCGGAGCCGCGGCGGGCGTGTCCGTGGCGATCAGATCGCCGACCTCGATGTTCAGGAGGTCTTCCAGCGTGATGCTGGTGCGGGCGAGCGTGCCGGCCACTTCCACAGCGGCCCCCCGGAGCTTGGATTCCAGGCGGTTGCTGAACTCCGCGCTGCCCTTCATGCGGGCGGAACTGAACCAACTCTGAGCCGCGAGGTCTTCCATCAGTGGTTCGATGACGGCATACGGGATGCACAGGTTCATCGTGCCGGCGCGGTTGGCCATCTTGATTTCGAAGCCGGTCACAATGACCACCTCGTTCGGGGGGACAATCTGAACCAACTGGGGGTTGGATTCGCCACCCGTCACGCTGAAGGAGAGCTGGCGGATAGATTCCCACGCCTCCCGGAGCCCGTCGACCGCTCGATCGAGAATCTTGTGGATCAGGCGGCTCTCGATCATGGTCAGTGGACGCTGGGGGATGAACAGCTCGGTGTTCGTCCCCCCCAAGAGGCGATCGATGATTGGATAGATGATCAGCGGGCTGATCTCGAGGCAGATCTGGCCCTCCAGGGGCTCGGCTTCCAGCAGGTTGAAACTGGTGGGGTTCGGGAGGCCGGAGATGAACTCTGAGTAGGTCATCTGCTCGCAGGAGGCGACCTTGACCTCGACGATCGTTCGAAGGAAGCCAGACAGAGACGCGCCATACGAGCGGGCAAAGGCCTCGTGCAGGGTCTGCAGGGCCATCATCTGGTCCTTGGAGACGCGTTCCGGGCGCTTGAAGTCGTACTCCCGGACCTCCACATTCTCGAGGTCCTTGCGATGACGCGAGAAGATCTGCGCGGTTGGCTTTTCCTCCGGAGCCTCCGTGTCATCGACCGCTGACAGCAGGGCATCGATATCAGCTTGGTCGAGCACATCGCTCATGCGCAGCATCGCTCCACAGGCCGGAATCCGCCTTATCCGGACTATCGACCACCGAGCCGAGCCGACTTGAGGGGCCGAGCGGCTCAAGTGGCCGGAGTGCCTTCGCTTTATTCGGCGAGCCGGCGGGGAACAATCCGGGCTCGCGGCGGTTTACACTTCCGTTCCGACTTGAAACCCAGATTTGACCGGAGGACCCGCATGCGGGCTTGCTCACCCTTGATCGCGGCCCTGTCGAGCCGCCTGCAGACCGTCTTGTTCGTGCTGGCGTTTTCGCTGGGGCTGGCGCTGCCGGTTCAGGCGCAGTTCGGAGCACCGGGCGGGCTGGACTTCGGTGGAGCTGAGCCGGATGTCGAGGCCTCGGTTCAGCAGCGCTACGCCTCGGTTCCCCGGGGTGGGCTTCTGCCTGTGGCGGTCACGCTGACGCACCGCAACGGTTTCCACACCTGGCCCGTCGAAGGTCACGCCGACCTGGGGCCGGATTTCGCTTTCGCCGTCAGAACCGAAGTGAAACTCTCGCCCAACAGCCCCGAGTGGGCCTCGGTGCAAGGCGCGCTCCAACTCCCGGAACTGTACGAAGCCACCGTCGCAGATCCGACAGGCGAGCAGGCGACCGTCAAGCGCCCGACTTACCACGAGACCGCCGTGTTCTACCTGCCGGTTTCGATCGCCGACAACGCCCCGCTCGGGGAGCAGAAACTGACGATCGCGCTGGCGTATCAGGCCTGCGATGACATGACCTGTCTGCCTCCGGAGTTTCCGGAGTTTGAGATCACCTTTACCGTCGTCGAAGCTGGCCAGTCGCCCGTGGATGCGAGCGGCATCGGCTCCACCTTCGAGGGCATGGCGGCGTTCGACTTCGACCAGGTCGATGCGCCCGCCTCTCCCGGCGACTCGACCGGAGCTCAGGGCGAAGCCTCCGCACCGGTGGATCGCTCGCTGTTCGGCTTCGATATCGGATCCGGACTCTGGGCGCTGTTTCTGGCGAGCTTCATCGGCGGCGCCCTGCTGAACCTCATGCCCTGTGTGCTCCCCGTGATCCCGATCAAGATCATGACCCTGTCGCAGCACGCCCAGTCCGATCGCAAGCGCACCTTCATGCTCGGGCTCTGGATGGCGGTGGGCGTCGCGGCCTTCTGGATCGGCGTGGGCATCCCGGTCGCCGCGACCGCCAACAGCATCGACCCCTCGACCGTCTTCAGCTACTGGCCGGTGACTCTCGGCATGGGCCTGATCATCATCCTCATGGCCTTCGGCATCATGGGCATGTTCACGATCTCGCTGCCCAAGTCGACCTACATGTTCAACCCGAAGGCGGATTCGCCCTCCGGTTCGTTCCTCTTCGGGATCATGACCGCGGTTCTTGGCCTTCCCTGCTTCGGCCCGATCGTCGGTGGCCTGCTCGCCGGTGGCACCGCACTTCCCGCATCGACCGTCATGGTCGTGTTCATCGGCCTCGGCGTCGGCATGGCCGCCCCGTACCTGATCCTGTCGGCCAATCCCGCACTGGTGAAGAAGGTCCCTCAGACCGGTCCCGCGGGCGAACTCGTGAAGAAGTCCATGGGCTTCCTCATGCTGGCGGCCGGAGCCTTCTTCGCGACCACGGGCGTGAAGACCCTGCTCAAGAACAAGCCCTACCTCGCCACCGACATCGAATGGCTGATCGCGCTGCTGCTCATCGTCGCGGCCGGGCTGATCGTGCTGCTCGGCGCCCGGAAGGCGGCCAAGTCGGCGGGCGGCAAGGTCGCGGTCGCCGCGATCGGTCTGGGCATCACCACCCTCGCGGTCTGGGGCATCACCGATTTCGCTGGCACCGCCCGTTTCGAGTATGAGCAGCGTCAGGAAAGACTGGCCGAGGCCCCCTCTGGCGAGGGCGGCGTGGTCTCGGGCGTGTGGCTGGAGTTCTCCGAAGCCCGCCTGAACGAAGCCCTCGATCAGGGCAAGGCGGTGTTCGTGGACTTCACCGCGGACTGGTGCGTTACCTGCCGTGCCTTCAAGCGGCGCGTGCTCGAACCGGAGCCGGTGTACTCCCGCCTCCGCCAGGACGACATCGTGATCATGGAGGCCGACTTCGACCGCCCCGAGGTCAAGCGGTTCCTGAAGGATCAGGTCGGCAAGACCGGCATCCCCGCCTGGGTGGTGTACGGCCCCGACTTCGACGCCCCCCGAACCGTGGACAGTTTCACGCGGGATGAATTGCAGCGCCTACTCGATGAAGCGGGGGGGACGGCCTCGGACGACGGCTCTGTCGCCGCCCGGTAACCCCTGAACCCGCCATTCGGGGCCGGATGGGCCGATTCGGCTTGTCCACAGCCGGCCCGGCAGCCCCAAACCAGTTGACACGCCCCTCGTCTGACAATATGTTTTCCGGCCCGGCCCGCCGTTGGCGGCTGACCGGAACACCCGCGGGTGTAGCTCAGTGGTAGAGCGTCACGTTGCCAACGTGAATGTCGTCGGTTCGAATCCGATCACCCGCTTTCGAGGCCCGGTCCATAGGATCGGGCCTTGTTCGTTTTTGGATCATTGGGCAGTCGGCGTGGCCCTGCGACTGGAAATCCGCCCCAGCCCCTGAAATAGTCTTGCATCCCGGAATCTTGATCCGGGGACAGGCGAACTCGTCTGTGAGGGCCGAGGCATCCCCCAAGGCCCGATTCTTCCGGAAGGGTCCAGATGATCGTTCGAATTGTATTGTTTTCCGTAGGCTTTCTCGCCGTCGTGTTTGCCGCCGCGGCGATGGCTCCGAATGGCGCTGATGGCGCTCAGAAGGGACGCACCGTGTCCGCGAGTTTTCCCCAGTACAGCCAAGCCGGCTACGACATCACTCCCCTGACCGACGAACAGAAGAAGCCGCTCGTCGAGAAACTTGACGAGGAAACCTACCGCATCACCCAGAAGTCAGGCACCGAGCCGGCCTTCTGCGGCACGCTGCTCGACAACAAGAAGCAAGGTTTCTACGCCTGCGTGGTCTGCGGCCTGCCCCTGTTCTCCAGCGACCACAAGTTTGATTCCGGCACTGGGTGGCCGAGTTTCTTCCAGCCGTACGATCCGGAGCATGTGAGCGAGCGTCCGGACAACTCCTACGGCATGCGTCGGACCGAGATCAACTGCGCCCGGTGTGACTCGCACCTCGGGCATGTCTTCAACGATGGCCCACCCCCGACCGGCCAGCGCCACTGCCTGAACTCGGCCTCGCTGACCTTCGTCGAGAACGGCACGGAAGTTCCCGAGGCGAGCCGCCCGGTGAAGACCGAGACGGCCTACTTCGCCGCCGGCTGCTTCTGGGGCGTCGAGCACTACTTCCAGATGGGCCCCGGCGTGCTGGAGGCGGTCAGCGGCTACCAGCAGGGCACCACCGAGAACCCGACCTACGAGCAGGTCCTGAGCAAGCGAACCGGGCACGCCGAAAGCGTGAAGGTGGTGTTCGACCCCAACCGCATCTCCTATGACCGCCTGCTCGAGGCCTTCTTCACGATGCACGACCCGACGCAGCTGAACCGCCAAGGTCCGGACATCGGCGAGCAGTACCGTTCGGGCATCTATTACACCAGCGATGCGCAGCGCCAGGCGGCGGAGGCCAAGATCCTCAAACTCCAGACTTCCGGACGGTTTTCGCGGCCGATCGTGACCGAAGTGGAAGCCGCCAAGACCTTCTACGACGCCGAGGACTATCACCAGGACTACATCATCAAGACCGGGCGAGCCTGCTTCGTGACCAATCCGTGGACCAAGGAAGAACTCGGTCTCACGGATCAGCCGGTCGAAGCACGCTGAACAGTTCAGTTCGTCGAGGAACCACCCGGTACCGTGGTTTCGTAGCGGACACCATCGGGGACCGGCACGGCGACGGGAACGGTCACGCCGTGGCTGCCTTCGGTGATGGTGAGCGAGTCCACCGCGACGAACGCTGTGAAGGCGCTCATAAGATTGTGAGCCAGCGCGACGCGTTCGATTTCGGTGGCGAGGCTGATCTGCGTGTCCTGATCGCGAGTCCAAGTCATCTGCTCGGCGAGGTCGGCGATTCTGGTGCGGGCCCAAAGCGAAGCGAGGGCCTCGAAGCGTTCGCCCGCTCCGGCGGCATCGCGGACCGGCACGAACACCGTGTGGTTCTCGCCGGCGAGCCTGCCCCGGACCGCGATCGAGTCCGGCAGGGAACCGGAGTAACGCCCGGTGAGGATGATCGGGCGACCGGCGTAGAGGTCAGCCGGGCGACGCGGGTACACGCCTTCCACCTCGGCGTTGCCGAAATCGATGGCCAGATCGGTCATCGCGGGTCGGCTGACGCGCTCGAAGAAGTCGTCCATCACATCCACCGCGGAATCGTTGAGGCCCAGGAACGCGGCGCAGCCGTTGCCGAGCTTGGCCATCCGCTCCATCAGGTAGCGGTTGGGCGAACTGCCCACGCCGAATGAGAAGACGCGTGCGCCCCCGAGCATGTCGTGGACTGAGGCGAGGGCCTCGGCGTCGTTGCCGATGAAGCCGTCGGTGAGGAAGACGACATAGCGCGGGCGCTGGCGATCGATGGGCGCCCCGAGTGCTTCGCGCAGGCCGTCGACGAGCATCGTGCCGCCGCCGGCGCTGAGGGATTCGATGTAGTCGAGTCCGCGCTGGATGTTGTGTGGCGTGGCCTCGACGGGCTGGGCGCTGAATTTCGACACGGAGTTGCTGAAGCGGACGATCTGGAAGGAGTCCCCGGGCTGCATGGATCGGAGAGCCCGGCGCATCGCGGCCTTGGACTGCTCGATCGGCTGGCCGTTCATCGAGCCGGAAACATCCAGCACGAACACGAGCTCGATCGGGGCACGCTGCAGCGTGCTCGCATCAGCGGGCGGGACAAGCATCAGACTGAAGAAGCCGGTGCCGTCGCCGTTGTCGTGGGTGATCACGCCGCTTCGGATATCGCTGGAGGCGACTTCGTAGCGGAGCACGAAGTCCTTGTTGGGGATGGTGTCGGTCGAGGCCAGGCGCACGGTGGCGCGGGTCGAGTCCTGACGGTCCACTTCGATCACATGCGAGCGGGAGGAGATGCGCCCGACGGGCATGCCCGCGTCGATGTTGACGGTCAGGGCGATGTCGTGCCCGCTGCGCTCGTTGGGGGCGAGGTAGGTGATCTGCGTGAACTGGCCTGTCGCGCCCGGGTTGCTGCCGCGTGGCGCGGCGCCGATGCCGTCGGTCGAGCCGGCGGGATTGAAACGGGGTCCGACGACCATCGGGAAGGTGAACTCCCACGCGTCGTTGTCGTAGCGGAGCGTCTGGAAGTAGGTGATGTCGATGTCGATGGTCTTGCCGGGCTCGATGTTGGCGACCTTCTGTGTGAAGATGTTCGGTCGCTCCTGGGTCATCAGCGAGGCGACATGGCCACGGGCGCGGGCGTTCGCGTAGATCTCCTCGGCTTCTTCGCGCTCGCGGATGATGCCGCGGATGGTCCGGTCGCCGACGGTCATGAGGAACTCGTTGATCGCGCTGTTCTGGGGCAGCGGAAAGACATAGACGGCTTCGATCTTGGTGTCGAAGGGGTTGTGGAAGCGTTGCTGAACGCCGACCGCGCCGATGTAGCCGCGGATGTCCGCGCCGACCTCGGTGTGCTCGAGCGGTACCGGGACAGGCTGTGTTTGTCCGGGGACGATCGCGACGAGGCAACCCGAGCCGGGGTCATCTGGGGAGAGCGCTCGCGGTCCACTCGCGCGAGGACTGTCGCTACGGGAGATGATCCAGAGTTCTTCGCCGGGGGCGTTGACGAAGGAGGGAGATGCTGGCTGCTCGTGGCCGCCGCCACCTCCTGCGTATGCAGACCTGGTTCGTTGGTTTGGAGACACCGAAAGCAAGGACACGGACGGAGGGGAAGCGTTTGGGGCCTGCCGGCGTTCGATGCTCGAATCCAACAGAATCTCGGCATGTGCTTCGGATGCCTCACGCGCGAAGAGAGGTTCGCTTGAGGGTTGACCGATCACGCTCTGATCCGCAGGAGCCGAGCCCGCAGCCTGCTTCTGTGCGGGTACGGATTGTGTGCCGCACGCTGCGATGATTCCGAGTGCTGCGGCAGCAGACACCAACACGGAGGTGAGGACGACGCGGCGGCGTCGCTTTCGTGGGTCAGGCGTCGATGGGTTCGTGGAGAGTGTCACGGTCAGGCTCCTTAGCGTGGTGTCGGTCGGGGACAGCGAGGGTGGAATCTGGTCAGGGGTTCGTGGACGGTGCGCCTGTGGGCGGCCCGTCGGACATGGGCGACTGCGGGTTGCTCGCGGTGGTCGGCGTAGTGCCGTTCTCCACCGGATTCTGCGTCGGTTTGGGCTCTTCGCTGCCACAGGCCGTGAGTGCAGCGGCACAGGCGAACAGTGAACAGCCGAGCAGGCAGTTCCAGACGATGCGTGTTCGGGGCTTCATGGCGTATTCCTTGGGCTGGGGGTGATGGTGAGAGTGCTCGCGAGCGGATCGCCGTTGCGGTCGGTCGCCAGCGACTGGCGAACGACCACGAGCTGCGCGAGGTCGGGCAGTTCGCCCTCACCGGAAATCTCGTAATGCACACGGGCGATCCGCGTGGTGCCGCGGGGCAGTTCGGCAGCGGTGGAGTAGGCCGCGAGGATGACACGCTCGTTGCCAATCGCCTTGGGGTCGTAGAAAGGCGGTGTCCGGAAGGACTCGTGCTCGCCGCCCTCGATGCCGACGACGCGGACCGTCGTGGGCTGGTCGGCGAGTGGGGCGAGTTCGACCTGGTAGGAACCGAGTTCCGCGCCCTCGGGCAGGTTCAGCACGAGGTCCACCGCTGAGAAGCGAACGGCGGGCCCTTCCTGCGCCGGCTGGAGATCGGTTACCGCGCGATACCCGAAGGATGTGGCGGTGAGAACGAGCAGGACACAGAGGATCAGTGTGTGGCGAAGCATGTCAGGATGCTCCTTCCGTGTTGGGGTCTTCTGGAGGGGTGGCGAGTCGAACCACGATGCGGGCGATCTCGTCCGCATCGGCACGGCTGACGGTGCCGTTGCCGAGCAGGTCGTAGCGGAGGTCATCCAGCGAGCCGCCCGCGTCATCGACCATGCGGGCCAGCAGCAGGGCATCGGCGATGTTGACCGAGCCGTCGCCGTTCACATCCGCACGGAGGATGCTGACGGTCTCAGGCATTGCAGCCGCGGGTGGCGGGGGCATTACCGGAAGCATCGCGTCAGACTTCGTATCGGCCAACTCGGCCGTTCGCAGGTCAGCATCTCTGGGGAGTGCATCCATGGCCATCGCGCCCATCTCTTCGCCTTCGCGTCGGGGGCGTTCCATGCTGCCGCCGGTACGGAAGACCGGATCGAGTTCCGCGGACCGCGCGATGCCCTGGGCGGTGTCATCGAGCGACGGCGATTCGGGTGCCGAGAAGGCGTCCATTGCGACCGATCGCTCGTCGGCGGTTGGGCGCGGGCTCGGTCCACCGATGAAGACGATGAGCAGGACCGATGCCGCGAGCAGCGCACCAGCGAGGCCGGCAGTCTGAAGCGGCTTGCGACCCAGGCGAGCGAGCACACCGGGCTTGGGCTCGGCCTGACTCGCGGGAGAGGCCGCCGCGACCTCGCCGAAATGCTTGGCCGCCGCGGCGAAGACCGCGTCATCCACCCGACTTGGGGGCTGGATGTCGGGGTTGCCATAGGCCCGCTTCAGGTCGCCTTGAAGTCCCTGAGGCAGATCCTCGCGGGGCGAGGAGTCGAGATGGTCGGAGGGGAAAGTCATGGGTGCTCTCCGGTGAAGAATGGCCCGGGTCCGAAAGGTTCACGGGCGAAGGAGAATTTCTGAAAATCATTGATTGGGGGCTGATAGAGCCGGTCAGGTCTCGATCTGGAAGTACTTGCGGCACACCGGGTCGTCCCGGAGGGCTCCGATGGCGTGGTGGAGGCGGGATTTCACGGTGCCGAGCGGGATCCCCAAAGCGAGGGCGATCTCGTTGAGCGAGA
>CAZIXS010000015.1:0-37954 GCA_964543335.1 uncultured Phycisphaeraceae bacterium
GGGGAGACGCAATGACCATTCGAAGACTCGCTCCCGCCCGTCAAGCCCTGGCCGGTGTGCTGCGGCCGTTCGCCGCGGCTGGGATCATGGGATGTGCGACGCTGACGGCGACCGGGCTGATGCTGACGTCAGGCACAGCGCTCGCAGGTGGTGTGGTGCCGGATCGTTCGGTGGCGCGCCAATGGAACGATGCACTGCTCGATGCGATCCGCAGAGACACACCCCGCCCGGGCGTGCACGCCAGGAATCTCTGGCACGCCTCGCTGGTCATGTACGACGCATGGTGTGCGTACCAGAGCGAGAGTGATCCGTATCTGACTTCCGAGCAGGGTGATCTGAGCGGCGATGTGCAGGCGAAGCGGGAAGAGGCCATCAGTTACGCGGCGTATCGCCTGCTCACGCACCGGTTCCAGAACAGCCCCGGCGCGAAGGAGACGCTGGCGGAGTTCAATGCGCTGCTGATCGATCTCGGGTACAGCCCCGACAACACGACGACGATCGGGAACTCCCCGGCCGCGATCGGCAACCGGATCGCGCAGAACATGATCGCGTGGGGCCTGACGGATGGATCGCGCGAGGCGACGGATTACGACTACCCACCGTACGCACCGATCAATCCGGAGATGCCGCACAACCTTCCGGGCACGAACGGCATGATCGATCCGAATCGTTGGCAGCCGCTTGCCTTTGAGTACCTCGTGCTGCAGAACGGCATCATCATCGGGGCATCGATTCAGGAGTTCATCGGTCCGCATTGGGGCGCGGTCTCGCCGTTCGCTCTGCGCGAGCGTGACAAGAGTGCCAACGGGCTTTACCACGACCCGGGCCCCCCGCCGCTGCTCAACGCCGAGGGCGATGAGGACTACCGGCAGAGTGCGGTCGCGTTGATCGAGATGAGCGCGATGCTCGATCCGTCGCAGTCCGGAGTGATGGACATCGGCCCGGCAACGCATCACAACAACCCGCTGGGTACGAACGATGGCGAGGGCTACGGCGTCAACCCGATCACGGGTCAGCCCTATACCCCGGTGATGTGTGTGAGCGCAGACTACTATCGCTGCCTCGCCGAGTTCTGGGCGGATGGACCGGCATCGGAAACCCCGCCCGGACACTGGAACACCATCTTCAACAACAATGTGACGGACCATCCGCTGACCGAGCGCCGGATCTGGGGTGAGGGCGACCCGGTTGACCTGCTCGAATGGGACATCAAAAGCTATTTCGCGCTGAACGGAGCCGTGCACGACGCGGCGGTAGCGGCGTGGGGCATCAAGGGTTTCTACGACACCTCTCGCCCGATCTCCATGATCCGGTACATGTGCGAACGCGGACAGTCGAGCGATCCGAACGGCTTGTCGTACCACCCCGAGGGCATCCCGCTCGTCGAAGGGCTCGTGGAAGTGATCACCGAAGAAACCGCCGCCGAGGGAGGGCGACACCATCACCTGATCAACAGCGTGATGGTGGACCAGTTCGGCGACCCGATCATGACGCCCGACGGCGAGTTCATGTACTACGGCGCGGTGGGCGACATCGCGATCCGTTCCTGGCGAGGGACGCCGGACGATCCGGATACGGAGGTCGGCGGAGTCGGCTGGATCCTCGGTGTGGACTGGAAGCCGTACCAACTCTCGAGCTTTGTTTCGCCGGCGTTCGCGGGGTACATCTCCGGGCACAGCACATTCAGCCGCTCGGCTGCGGAGGTGCTCAGCGCCGTGACCGGCAGTGAATACTTCCCCGGAGGCATCGCGGAGTATGTGATCCCTGAAGGTTGGCTGCACTTCGAAGCGGGGCCATCCGAGGATGTCAAACTCACTTGGGCCAAGTACTACGATGCCGCGGACGAAGCGGGCATCAGCCGTCTTTTCGGCGGGATTCACCCGACCCAGGACGATCTCCCCGCGCGCCAGATCGGCTCGAAGGTCGGCAAGGCTTCGGCGGACCTGGCGAGGCGATACTTCAACGGCCAGATCTCCTGCCCGGAAGACATCACCAACACCGGATCCGTCGGCATGGAAGACCTGACCATGGTTCTCGCGAACTTCGGCCTCGAGGCCGGATACACCTCCGGTGATGTGAACGACGACGGGATCGTGGATCTCCGCGATCTCAACCGGGTTCTCTCCCGGTACGGGCAGAGCTGCGACTGAACACGGCACTGAAGCGCAACGCCTCGAAATGAAAAATGCCCGGCACGAGCGAAAGCTTGTGCCGGGCATTTGTTTTTCTCAGGTGATCTCGCGGAACCGATTAGCCCTGCGGAACCAGCGAAGCGACGAGCCGGTCTTCGCGACTCGAGACCACCACGCCGCCCGGCTTCTCGACGGTAACGCCGAGCGCCGCGAGGTTGGTGGCGCGGAGCTTCGGGTCGATCGGGACGATGACCCGACCGTTCGAGGCGACATCGAATACGCCACCGTCGATGGGATGCTCCTGATCGGCCGACACCAGCCAGAGCTGGTACTGCTCCAGCTTCGGGTCGTTGACGGGCATGTTCTCGAAGACCATGTAGCCTTCCTGCAGCGATTCGTTCCAGACGAATCGTCCGGTCACATCATCGGCAGCGGGGCGGTGCGGGGTATCGGGCGCCAGAGTGCCGGCGGGCCATGCGAACCAGTCCGCGGAAACCGTGCCCGGTTGGGACTCGAGTGCCGCGAGCTTTTCGTCCACGGTCTGGACCGCGATCGGGTCACGGTTCGGGTTGGTGGCGGAGGGCTGCATCCAACCGATCGCGGCGATGGTGATCGCGGCTGCGGCGGCGAGCCACCCGGCACTGTTGAACAAAGCCTTGCTGCCCAAGCTGCTGCGGTCCGAGGAGGGATACGCAGTCGCCTTCGTTTCCGCGTGACGGGCCCCTGCGTCGTGGCCGGTCAGCGAGAGCGCCGGCTTGGGAGAGGCGGGTGCTGGCTTCGGGGTCTCCTGGATGGCCTGATCCGCCATGGCGCGGAGCTTGTGGCGAAGAGAGGAAGGCATGCTCTGCGATTCGCGCTCGGCGTAAGCGACAGCCAACTGGGCCGCGGCGAGTTCGTACTCGTCGGGCTCTCGCCAATCGTCGAAATCAGCCTCGATCTCGCCAAGCGCACGGTCCGAAAGGATCTGCTGCTCCCGCGTCGGCTCGAAGCGGTCGTCGTGTGTGTTCTGGTTGTCGTTCATGACAACACCTCGCTTCCCGGGAAGAGGCGGATGCCTCGTCCTGAGCCACCGGAAGAACCGTTTGACGAGTTCTGGCGTGCGGCCAGAAGGTCTCGCAGTTTGATCAGGCCGCGTCGGGCATGGGTTTTCACCGTGCCGAGTGGCATGCCAGTGGCTTCCGAGATCCTTTCGTGAGTCAGCCCGTGAAAGATTGAGAGTCGAAGCACTCTCTGTTGATCTTGGCTGAGTTTTTTGAGTTCCAAAGAGGCCACGCGGGCGTCTTCACTGAGTTCGGTGTGGTTCGGCTCGGCTTCGCGCTCCTCGAGGGAGTCCTCGAACATGGCCTCGCGCTGGGGCTGGCGGGACTCGCGACGGCGACGATCGATCAGGCGGCGTCTGGCAATCATCGCGACGAAGGTGGTCTCCGAAGCCACCGAGGGATCGAAGCGGGCCGCAGACTTCCAGACATCGAGGAAAATGTCCTGGGTTGCGTCTTCCGCATCGGCATCGGTTCGGGTGAACTTGCGTGCCAAGGACCAGACCAACCCGCTGTAGCGGTCGATGCAGTCCTGCACCGCCTCTCGGTCGCCGGAAGCGATCTTGGGGAGCAGGTCATCGGTGACGGGTTGGGGTATGGTCGAACTCACGCCAAATAGCATAGCAACTCGAGTGCGTGAGCCGAATTGTGTGCTTGCAGTCGTCATAGGCAATGCGGCGGACGAGCTTTCGATCGTCCGCCGAAATGTGGGTCGTGAATCTCTAGGCAGATTCAGGGAATCAGCACGGCGTCGATGACATGGATCACGCCGTTGGCCGCTTCGATGTCAACCTTGGCGACGCTGGCCTCGTTGATCATGACACCGCTGCTGTCGGCGCTGATCGAGACGGTCTGGCCGCTCAGGGTCTTCGCGGAGTTCAGCTTCACGACCTGATCCGAGTACACGCGACCGGAGATCACGTGGTACTTCAGGATGTTCTGCAGGGTTGCGAGGTTCTCCGGCTTGAGCAGGTTCTCAACGGTACCCTGGGGCAGAGCCGAGAAGGCGGCATCGGTCGGAGCGAGGATCGTGAAAGGGCCTTCGCCGATGAGGGCGGAGGTCAGGCCGGCGGCTTCGACCGCAGCAAGCAGGGTGGTGAACTGCTTGGCACCTTCGGCGACCTCGAGCACATTCTTCGTCTCGGGGAGGATGACGGTGTCGATGACATGGATCACGCCGTTGGAGGCCTGGACATCGACCGCGGTGACGGTGGACTTGCCGTCGAGCTTCACCTTGCCGTAGCTGGTGGTGATATCAACGCGCTGGCCGTTGAGGGTTTCAGCGAACTTGAGGCCGGTGACCTTATCAGCAGTCACATTGCCCTTGACCACGTGGTACTTCAGGATGGCCTGAAGCTTGGCCTTGTTCTCGGGCTTGAGCAGGTCCTCGACAGTGCCGGCGGGCAGCTTCGCGAACGCAGCGTCGGTCGGCGCGAACACGGTGAAGGGACCTTCGCCCTTGAGGGCGTCCACAAGGCCCGCGGCCTTCAGGGCGGCGGCGAGCGTGTTGAAGCTTCCGGCCTCAACCGCGGTGTCGACGATGTCCTTGGCCTGAACTTCGTAGGAAGCGTTGATGGTGGTGGCGTTGGACTTGGACGAGCAATCGCCACAGTCGCCAGAGGCAAGGACGGTGGAGAGGGCGGTCATGCCGAGAACGGATCCGGCAACGGTGAACATGGTCATGCGTTTCATCATGTACCTCCTGGGGTCGTGAGTGGCGGCGAAGGTGCCGCGGTGAAATGGTCAGA
Source organism: uncultured Phycisphaeraceae bacterium (assembly GCA_964543335.1). Classification (GTDB taxonomy): domain Bacteria; phylum Planctomycetota; class Phycisphaerae; order Phycisphaerales; family UBA1924; genus JANSXG01. Next base: position 4,918 of record CAZIXS010000015.1, read on the forward strand.
ATTCAGATCGGATGACACCGGACGCGATGCGTCCCGGGGCACGCGTGCTGTTTCTAAGGCTGGGCCTCAAAATCAACTGATCCCGAAACGCGGTTGCTTCCAGATGTCACCTTGGGCTGCGGAGTTGTCCTCAGCCACACTCGATTTCGCGGCGAGGGCGGTTCGGATTCAAAGGGCTCGTCTGCGGGCGGAAGTTCAGGAATAGGTTTTCCCGAGCGGGACCCTTAGGTAGGGGGTTTCCAGAGGATTGGCCTGATTTTTGAATCTGAATCAGGGTTGCCCGCGATATCTTTTCCGCCGGGTCTAGGTACAGACCCGACCGCTTGTTTCCGGGAAGTGGCTGTTTGGCCCAGAAAGGTACCCATGAGTACGGCTCAGCAGACGGTGTTTGTCGTGGATGACGACGCGGCGATGCGCAAGAGTCTGAGATGGCTAGTCGAGTCCGTGGGATTGAAGGTCGACACCTTCAGTTCCGCCGCGGATTTCCTCGAGGTGGCGAGCCCGGACATGGTCGGGTGCGTGGTTCTCGATGTCCGTATGCCCGGTATGAGTGGCCTGGATCTGCAGGAGACCCTTCGTGAGAAGCAGGTCTGGATGCCGGTCATCATTATTACGGGCCACGCGGATGTCCCCATGGCTGTTCGAGCCATGAAGGCCGGCGCGTACGATTTCATCGAAAAGCCCTTCAACGACCAGGTTCTGCTGGAACGGGTGCAGAGGGCTCTGGAATTCGGCGAGCAGGAGCGCCAGACCGAGCAGCGCCGCCAGCTGGTCGACGATCGAATCTCCACGCTGACGCCGCGCGAGCGCCAAGTCATGGAAATGGTCGTCAACGGCATGGCCAACAAGCAGGTCGCGGCGGAACTGGGGCTCAGCGAGAAGACCATTGAGGTTCACCGCAAGCATGTCATGGACAAGATGCAGGCCGGCAATGTCGCCGACCTGATCCGGATGGCGATGCGCGGCTCGACGATCCAGACCATCGACTGATCGCCTCTGGGGCATGGATCCGGTCAGTCGCTCACGGGCGATTCTGGCCGGAAAACGCCTTCGACGCCCAATTTCTCCCGGAAATGGGCGGGGAACAGCCAGAATCGATCCGGCTCGGGCTCGGAAATCAGGTGATACTGTGAGTATGCGGCATTTGCCGCCTCACTGTCCCTTTTCCTCCCCGGAGGCCTGATTCATGAAACGTACTGAACCTCTTTCCCTTCGTCGGGGCCTGCTCGCCGGCGGTGTCATCGCCTTCGGGCTGATCCTCGGCGGTATGGCTGCTGCCCCGCGCACCTTCGAGACCGAGTCGGGTTGGCTCGATGATCGCCTGCCCGCCCCCGAGCGCGAACTCATGCAGGAGACGGTCGGGTTCGCCTTCCCCGGCTTTGGCGAATACGCCGAGGATCTCAAATGGCTGGCCAACGAACCTGAGGCCGGGTCGCTGGACGGCAAGATCCTGATTCTCCAGTCCTTCACCAGCGCGGATGCGGAGCGTCGCTCGGTGCTTCGCCGTGCGGAGAATCTGGCCCGGCGGACCGCTGACGACGCGGTGTTCATCGCGGTGCACACCCCGGAGAACGCAGAAGAGGCCGAGCGTTTCTCGGCTCGCTCGCGCATCCCCGTTGTCCTCGATACCACCGGCCGGTTCAGCGACGACATGGGCTTTTGGAAGACCCCCGCGGCGACGGTGATCGACCAGTCCGGGACGATCCGGATAGTCGGCGCGAATGTGCTGCAGGCCGCCAAGTTTGTGCCCGAGATCGCTCAGGAGAAGTCCGAGGCGGAGGCTCCGAAGCTGCTCAGCCGCGATGAGCGGGAAAAGAAGAAGGGCGGCAAGCCAGCCGAGGCGCCCAAGGACGCCAAATTCCCTGATGCTCCTGCGGTGCGCGGCGCCAACGATCTCACCAACAAGCCCGGTCCGGCCATCGAGGTGCAGAAGTACCTCACCAAGCAGCCCGACACCACCGGCAAGGTGGTCATGGTCGAGTTCTGGGCCACCTGGTGCGGCCCGTGCATCGCGGGTATCCCGCACCTGAACGAACTGCAGAACGAATTCCGCGACGATCTGGTGATCATCGGGGTGTCGGATGAGGATGAGGGCAAGGTCAACGAGTTCCGCAGCGACCGCAACCGCCCGCAGTTCGACTACACCATCGCGATCGACCCGCAGCGCCGGATGATCAATACCGTGGGCACCCGTGGCATCCCGCACTGCATCGTCATGAGCAGCGACGGCATTGTCCGCTGGCAGGGTCACCCCGCGGCTCTTCGCAGCGAGACCATGAAGCAGATCATCGACGCCAATAAGTCGCTGGCCGGCGGCGCCGGTGGTGATGGCTCGATGCGCTGGGTCAAGCCCAAGGCGGAGTGATCAGTCCGGACGTATCCGCAGCGTCTGTTTGGTGCTGCTGACCGTCAGGCCGAAGACCGAGACGGTTTCCAGCGTTTCTTCGCGCAGCGGCTCCCCGGAGCCGCTGTTTGTTTTTTGGATGATGCGGTCGGTTCGCCGGCGCACGGTAGAAGAGCCAAGCCGGATTTCCAGCACCGATCGCACGAGCAGTTCTGTCTCGCCAGTGGGAGACAGGCGTTCGCCCAGCAGCCCGATGGTCCAGTTGGCGGTGCCGGTGTTGTCGGAGCCGATCTCGCGGACCCTGGTGCTGCTGGTGTGCTCTGCTTCGAGTGAAGGCGGACACAGCAGGAGGGGTGGGTCAAAGACCAGTTCGATCTCCCGCTGCGGATTCAGAGTCCCCAGCAGGAGCACACTCCCTGAGTCAATGTTCATCCAGCGGGTACCGGCGGGGATCGGCGGCTGATCCGGGCGAACGAGTTCGCGAACCAGTGCGAAGCCGCCGCGATCGGGATCGATCCTGGTGGACTCCCGCAGGAAGAGTTGCGGCTGCTCATCGCCTTCCACGAGGTAGACCAGAGGGTCTTCGTCCACGCTCCGGAGGTTAGCGTAGATCGCTTGGGCTGGAACCGCGGCGGAGACCGGGGCGAAATCCTCGCTGAGCAGGGAAGAATGCTGATCCCGGTGGGCGCAGCCGCCCAGAGCGGAACCAAGGAGCAGCAGGGCGATGGATGGGGGGAAGCGGCGCATGGCTGAAGCGTAGCAGGGCGGGCTGGCGGTGACCCCGGCGGTTCGGCTAGTCTGGGTTCCATGAGCAGATGCCTCAGGATCATGGCGTTCGCGAGTTTGGGATCGTTGTCGGCCCTCGCCGGGTGCAGCGACGATCTGGCGCTGGCGGGCGCGAACACCTCGGATGCCACCAGCGTTCTGTCGCTTTTCACCCCGCCCAGCCCGGTGGAAGCGGCGGCGATGGCTGTGAACGAGTACAGCGCCGACGAGCGACAGCTTGGCACGCTGCTGCTGGCGAACGCTCCGTGGGGCAACGCGGAGGTGTACATCCGCCTGTACCGCCTGAATCTCGACGACGAAGACGCCGCGGTCCGCACCGCCGCGGTCCGGGCCATCGGTTTGCACGGCTCTCCCGACGACGCGCCGCGTGTCGCGGAACTGATGACGAGCGATCCCGACCGACTGGTGCGCTGGGAAGCAGCCCGCACGCTGCAGCGTCTGCACAACCCTGCGGTGGTGGGGGCGTTGATCCTCACGGCGGACGCCCGTAACGAGGACGAGGTGGCGGTCCGGGAAGCCGCGGCGACGGCGCTCGGCCAGTATGCAGAGCAGCGCGTGCTCGATGTGTTGATCCTCGCGCTGGATGACGCAGATCTGACGGTGAACGCGGCGGCGCGGTCATCGCTGCGGACCCTGACCGGGGAGGACTTCGGGTACCTGCCTCGCCCGTGGGTGGAGTTTGTCCGCGGAAACCCAAGCCCCTTCGCGAACAGGATGGCATACACCTACCCGGCGTATTCCCGCGATCGGCTGTGGTTCGAGTGGTTCAATCCGTTTTTCGAGGTTCCCAACGAGATCTCAGCCGCGCCAGTCGGCATGACCGGTGAGCAGGTCCGGCGTGAGCAGCGTGAGGACGCTGACGAGACGCCCAGATAAGGCCGACATACGGATATGCGAGCGCTGCGCTACACAGGGGAGTCAGGATCTGCCGGGCCATCGGTGCGTCTGTTCTCGGACGCGGCCGATCCCAAACCCGCCCCGGGTGAGGCGCTGATCCGCCCGCTGCGGGTCGGCGTGTGCTCCACGGACCTGGAGATCGCGCGCGGGTACATGGATGAGGATCGCGGCGGCCAGCCGATCACGCTGGGGCATGAGTTTGTCGGGGTCGTCGAAGAGTTCAACGCCGTCACCCCGGTGCAGCAGGAATTCGCCAAGCGGCTGAAGGGCAAGCGTGTGGTCGGTTCGATCAACGCGGTGTGCGGCGAGTGCGACCTGTGCCGCGCCGGGCTGAGCAACCATTGCCGCGACCGGACGGTGCTGGGCATCGCCGGGCGGGACGGCTGCTTCGCCGAGCGGTTCTGTCTGCCGATCGTGAATCTGGTGGCGGTGCCGGATTCGGTGGACGACGATCGCGCGGTGTTCGCCGAGCCCCTGGCGGCGGCGCTGCACGCGGCTCACCAGCTGCACTTTGAGGGCAAGCCGTACATCACGGTGCTCGGCGACGGCCGTCTCGGGCTGCTGTGCGTGCAGGTGATGAGCCAGCTCAACGCGAGCGTCCGCCTGATCGGCAAGCACGAGAAGAAACTCGCGATGTGCGAGAAGTGGGGGATCAAGCACCGGCTGCTGCGCGACATCGGTCGGCGTGCCGATCAGGACATCGTGGTGGACTGCACCGGATCACCCGATGGGCTGCGCACTGCGATGCAGCTCGTGCGCCCGCGCGGCACGATCCTGATGAAGAGCACCTTCGCGCCGCGCGCAGATGACCCGGTGGATCTGTCGCCGCTGGTTGTGAACGAGATCGAACTGGTCGGCTCGCGCTGCGGCTCGATCAGCGAGGCGGTGCGCGTGCTCGAGAAGCAGCAGGTGGATGTGGTGAGTCTGATCACCAGCCGCTTTGCGTTCGAGAACGGCCCCAAGGCGCTCGAGGCGGCTGCGAAGCCGGATCAGGTCAAGGTGCTGATGGACCTGTAAGCGGTCAGTTCAACGAGATGACGCCCAGAAGCAGCAGCGGTCCCAGGATCAGCGTGAGCAGGATCCGGTAGTAGCCGAAGAAGGCGAGGCCCTGGCGCTCCAGGAAGCCGACGAACCATTTCACGACGATTGCGGCGACCACCGCGCTCACGACGAAACCGATGATGATGGGGGTGATCCCGAGCACGGAGAAAATCGGCTCGATTTCGCCGGCCTGAGTCGCCTTGTAGGCGCTGTAGGTCTCGTAGACACAGGCGGCGCCGATGGTTGGCAGGCCGAGCAGGAAGCTGAACTCTGCGGCGGCCTTCGGCCTCAGGCCGAGCATCATCCCGCCGCCGATGGTCATCATGGCTCGTGAGGTGCCGGGCCAGATCGAGCCCCACTGGAAGAGGCCGATCAGCAGCGCGGTGCGCGGCGTGATGTCGTCGAGTTCTATCCCGGGGGAGCGCCCGTCGTCCGCAGAGGCATCGGGGAATCGCCGGCTTCTCCAGCGATCGATCCAGATCATCCAGAGCCCGCCGAGGAAAAGCGCGGCGAGCACGGGGATCGGACGAAACAGGTAGTCGCGGGACAGGGAGATCAGCAGGGGCCAGGTGAGCATCGCCGGAAGGAACGCGATGGTGAGGTTGATCAGCAGGCGCTTGCCGGCGGGATCCTTGCCGAGCAGGCCACGGAGCATCTGCATGAGTCGAGGCCAATAGAGGCCGACGATGGCGAGGATCGCACCTCCCTGCATGACGATCGAGAAGGTGTCGACGGCGTTCTTCAGTGATTCGGGTTCATCCAACCCGAGTATGGTGGACGCAAGGATGAGGTGTCCCGTCGACGATACCGGCAGGTATTCGGTGATACCCTCGATGATTCCCAAAATGACGGCGTGCCACCACTCCATGCTGCTGCGTTCTCCCTAGCCATGTGATCGGCAGGCAGCGTAGCACGCCAGAGCGGAAACCGGCTGATCGCGGCGTGAAATCCGGATGACCGACGACGCGACGCTCACTCAGGCTTCTCGGACCCACTTCAGCAGGCCGACCAGCGTTGGCGGTTTGCCGTAGCGGAGAACGCCGATGCGGAAGATCTTGGCGGCGATCCAGACCATGGCCGCGACGCCGGCGAAACCGACGACGAGGGACACGGCGATTTCCCAGAGCGGGACCGTGTGCGAGGGCTGACTGAGTCGCATGACCATCACAAACGGTGTGGAGGGCGGGAAGAAGCTGAAGATCCGTGCGACCACGCCTCCAGGGTTCTCCATGATGGCGAACATCAGGACAAAAGGCACGATGAGGCTGAAGGTGATCGGGGCGTAGAGGGCCTGGGCCTCGCGGAGTTCGGTCACCGCGGCTCCGACGGCGACCATCATCGCCCCGAGGAAGAAGTAGGCCATGAAGAAGTACATCGCCATCCAGACGATCTGCATGCCCGAGGGCAGCACGGCGAGGTAGTTGAACCGGTCCGCCGCGGCGATGCCGACCGCGCCGTAGATGCCGACGACCGTCAGGCCGACGAGGCCCTGGCCGATGAGCTTGCCGATCAGGAGCTGCGTCGGCGAGACCGCCGAGAGCAGGACCTCCATCACGCGCGAGCCTTTTTCTTCGAGGGTGCCCATGAGCAGGTAGTTGCCGCCGGTCAGGACCGAGGCGTAAATGAGCATCATGAAAATGAAGGGCAAGAAGCGGACGAGTTCGGCGCTCGGCCCGGCCTTGTCGCCGTCCTCGGTGACGAGGGTGGTGAGGGCCTGAGGCGGGTTCTGAGCGATCAGCATGACGGTGGCGGGGTCGATGTTCGCCTGGACATACCGGGTGTCCTGCACGACGCGATGGACGGCCTGCTCGATCTCACCGAGGTAGTCGGGGTCGAGCGTCGGGGCGCGATCGATGCGGTACTGGCTGGGACCGAGGTTGTTTGGGTCGTCGGCCTGAGGAGTGCCGTCCTCGGTGGGGATCGGGATCCGGATCGTGTCTTCGGTGACGACGATGAGCGCGAGGTACTCGCCGTCTCGAACCTGCTCGCGGAGCGCATCGAGATCCGCGGAGTCTGGTTCGATCGGGACGATCTGGACATCCGGGCCTTTGTCATCAGACATGAAGGCCTGTGCGAGCGCGAGTTGGGCTCGGGTCTCTTCGCGCAGCTCTTCGGGCAACTGTTCGATCTGGCGTTCGAGGGCCTGCATTCTCCGTTCGCTCGCTTCTTTGCGTCCTTCGGGAGAGAACACATCGGCGAGTCGTGCCGAGAGCTGCTGGCTCGGTGTTGAGTCCACGACCGCGATTTTGCCCACCATCTGGGGCTTCTCGGAGTCGAGCAGGCCGCTGCCGGCGACGAAAATCATCAGGGTCCAGATCACCGCGGGGACCACGACCGCGCCGATGAAGAAGGCCGGCGTGAGCGCGGTGACTTTGTACTCGCGGATAGCCGCGGCGTAGATCTTCCACATGGCTTATTCCCCCTCCATGGTGACGGCCTGCGCCGAGACCGAGGCGCGAACGCTGTCTTCGGAATCCTTGGTGCTTACCAGGCTGACGAAGATGTCTTCGAGCGTGGCCCGACGCGTCTCGATGCGCCTCAGCGGGAGTGTTTGCGCGACGCGGGCCAGGACCGCGCCGTGATCAGCGCCCTCGGTGAGCGAGGCTTCCATGTGCGGCGGAGTCGAGCCCGAGACCGGCACGGCCCGGACCGAGGCGATGCCCTCGATCTGGCGAACGGCGGAGGTGTCGTCGCCGTGCTGGTAGCCGATGGGCTCGATGACCAGCGTGCGCGGGTTGTGCTGCTCGCGGATCTCGTCCATGGTGCCGTCGAGGAGCTTTTTGCCGTTGTTGATCAGGAAGATGCGGTCGCAGATCTGCTCGGCCTGCTGAAGGACATGGGTCGAGAAGATGATGGTCTTGCCCTGCTCGTGGAGGTCGTGGATGAGCGTGCGGAGCAGGCGACCGTTGACCGGGTCCAGGCCGCTGAAGGGCTCGTCGAGGATGATCAGTTCCGGGTCGTGGATGATGGTGGCGAGGAACTGGACCTTCTGCTGCATGCCCTTGGAGAGCTCTTCGCAGCGCTTCTTTTCGACGCCGGGGAGCTCGACCCGCTCGAGCCACTCGCTGATCCGGTCCTTGAGGATGTGGCGATCGACGCCCTTGAGCATCCCGATGTAGGTGAGGAAGGCGTCGACCTTCATCTTGCGATAGACGCCCCGCTCCTCGGGGAGGTAGCCGATCAGGTCCTTGGACTCGATGGCGGTGGGGCGTCCGAGGACGCTGATCTGGCCAGAGTCGGGCGGGAAGATGGACATCACCATGCGGATGGTGGTGGTTTTCCCGGCACCGTTGGGGCCGAGGAAGCCGCAGAGCGAGCCGCGCGGGACGGTCAGGTCGAGGTGGTCGACGGCTGTCTTGTCGCGGAAGCGCTTGGTGACGCCTTTGATGGAGATGGCCGGGAAGGACCCGGGGTCCTGATTCGGTTGGATCACGGTCGGTCCTCGCTGGTTGAGCAGGCGCGGGTCACGGTGAATGGCGACGCGGGCCGATTCTACCTGTCAGGGGTGTTTGGGAAGCGGTGGATGAGATTTTCAGGGAAATACCGATATTCATCCATTGATCCGGATATATGGATACAATGGATCCGGCTCCCAATTAGTTCCCTCTAGGCAGATAGGTGAATAGGTGACAGTCAACACGACTCCCAGATACTCGATCTCCGATTACGCCGCGGCTTCGGCCTTTGGCAAAGCCCTGAGCCAGCGCGTGCTGGTGCTCGACGGGGCGATGGGGACATCCATCTACGCGCGCGATCTGAGCGTCGAGCACGACTACTGCGGCTGCGAGAACTGCACCGACATCCTTGTGAAGACCCGGCCCGATGTGATTCAGGAGATCCACGAGGAGTTCCTGAAGGCCGGGGCGGACTGCATCGAGACCGACAGCTTCGGGTCTTCCAAGCTCGTGCTGGCTGAGTTCGACATCGCCGACGAGTGCTACGAGCTCTCCAAAATGGCCGGTGAGATCGGGAGGAAGGCGGCGGACAAGTACTCGACGCCGGATCGCCCCCGCTTTGTGCTGGGTTCGATGGGACCGGGCACGAAGCTGGTGACGCTGGGCAACACCGACTGGGACACGATGCTCGACTCGTACACCGAGCAGGCCCGGGGTCTGCTGGACGGCGGGGTGGATGCGCTGCTGATCGAGACCTGCCAGGACCTGCTCCAAGTGAAGTGCGCGATCAACGCGTGCCTCGCGGCGCTGCGCGAGCGCGGCAAGACCGCGGCGCAGGTGCCGATCATGGTCAGCATCACGATCGAGCAGCAGGGGACGATGCTGCTGGGTTCCTCGATCGAGGCGGCGGTCGCGGCACTGCGCGATTTTCCGATCATGTCGCTGGGATTGAACTGCGCGACAGGACCGGCGGAGATGAGCGAGCACCTGCATTACCTCGCGAAGCATTGGGACCGGCACATCAGCGTGGTTCCGAACGCGGGATTGCCGGTGCTGGTTGAAGGCCGGACCGAGTACCCGCTGAAGCCGGAGCCTTTCGTCGACGCGATCGAGAAGTATGTGGCTGAGTGCGGCGTTTCGCTGGTTGGTGGCTGCTGCGGCACGACGCCCGCGCACATCAAGGGGCTGGCGGAACGGGTTGGCGGACGCCAGCGGGTCGAGATCGAGCCCGAGCCGCGCCGGGCGCAGGTCGCTTCGCTGTACTCGGCGGTGGATTCGCGCCAGGACCAGTCGTTCCTGATCGTCGGCGAGCGGATGAACGCCTCAGGTTCTCGCAAGTTCAAGCGGCTGCTGGAAGAGGAGGACTGGGACGGCATGATGTCGCTGGCGCGCGAGCAGGTGCGCGAGCGGTCGCATGTGCTCGATGTGAATGTGGATTACGCCGGACGCGACAATGCCAGAGACATGGGCGAGGTCGTGCAGCGGACGGTGCGCCAGGTCGATGCGCCGCTGATGATCGACTCGACGCAGATCGAGACCATCGAGGCGGGGCTCAAGCGGGCGGCGGGCAAGTGCATCATCAACAGCGCAAACTTCGAGGACGGTGACGAGAAGTTCGACCACATCTGCCAGCTCGCGCGGACCTACGGCGCAGCGCTGGTGATCGGCACGATCGACGAGGACAAGGAAGCAGCGATGGCGCGCACCGCCGATCGCAAGTTCACGATTGCCAAGCGCGCGATCGAGCGTGCTCGGGACCTGCACGGCCTTCTTGTCGAAGATCTCTTTATTGACCCGCTGGTGCTGCCGATCTCGACGGGCATGGACGACGACCGGCGTTCGGCGCTGGAGCTTGTCGAGGGCACGAGGCGGATCGCCGAGGCGTTCCCCGAAGTGCAGCTCACCTGCGGGCTGAGCAATGTGAGTTTCGGTCTGAAGCCCGCGGCGCGGGCCGTGCTGAACTCGGTGCTGCTCGCGGAGCTGACGCAGGCCGGGATGACCAGCGCGATCGTGCACTCCAGCAAGATCATCCCGCTCAACAAGATCGAGGATGAGCACAAGAAAGTCGCGCTGGATCTGATCTACGATCGTCGCAGCACAGCCAACGGCGGGACCGGTCTGCCAGAGGGTGTCGCGGATGAGGATTATGACCCGCTGCAGGCCCTGATCGATCTGTTCAAGGATGTTGATGAGGTGGGCGGCTCGAAGGTGAGCAAAGCCGACATGACGCTGGAAGAGCGGATGCGGGCGCACATCATCGATGGAGAGAAAGAAGGCCTGAAGGAATGCCTTGATGAAGCGCTCGAAACTTACACGCCGCTGGAGATCATCAACGACCACCTGCTCGACGGCATGAAGACCGTGGGCGAGCTCTTTGGAAGCGGCCAGATGCAGCTGCCGTTCGTCTTGCAAAGTGCCGAGGTCATGAAGAAGGCGGTGGCGCAGCTTGAACCGCTGATGGACCGCGTCGAAGGCGAGACCAAGGGCAAGATCGTGCTCGCGACGGTGAAGGGCGATGTGCACGACATCGGCAAGAACCTGGTGGACATCATCCTCAGTAACAACGGCTACACGGTGTACAACATCGGCATCAAGCAGCCGATCAACGCGATCCTCGAAAAATGGATCGAAACGAAGGCCGACGCGATCGGGCTGTCGGGCCTGCTGGTCAAATCCGTGACGATCATGGAAGAGAATCTCAAGGAGATGAACGATCGGGACATCAAGGTCCCGGTGATTCTTGGCGGGGCTGCGCTGACGCGTCACTACTGCGAAGGACATCTGAAGGGTGTGTACTCGGGCGAGCTGTTCTACGGTCGCGATGCCTTCGAGGGCCTGCGCACGATGGATTACATCGCGTCCGGCAGGACCGCGGAACTGCACGCCGAGGTGACCGAGCGTCTGCAGAAGCGCAGCGCTGCGGAAGAGGTCGTGGCCCGCTCGCGTGCCGAGAAGGCGAGGCAGCAGGACGAGTTCGCCGCGAGCAAAGGTGGCGATGGTGGTGCGGCGACCGCCGAGCGCGTGCGTTCGGAAGTGGCCCGCGATGTGAGCGTGCCCGAGGCGCCCTTCTGGGGCAGCCGCGTCGTGGAAGGTTTGGACCTCGACGAGATCTATCCGTTCATCAACCCGGTCGCGCTGTTCCGAGGCCAGTGGCAGTTCAGGAAAGGATCGCAGTCGGATGACGAGTATCAGGCGATGCTCGAGGATAAGGTCTACCCCATCTTCGAAGACCTGAAGACGCGACTGCGCGACCAGAAGATCCTGGAGCCGAAGCTGGTCTACGGCTACTGGCCCTGCCAGTCCGACGGCGATGACCTGCTCATCTACAACCCGAAGGATCAGGACAAGGTGATCGAAAAATTCACCTTCCCGCGTCAGGACGGCAAGAACCGGCTGTGCATCAGCGACTTCTTCCGGTCCGTGGAATCCGGCGAGAAAGATGTGATCGGCTTGAGCTGCGTCACGATGGGCCAGCGCGTCAGCGAAGAGGCCAGGAAGCTCTTCGAAGCGAACGACTACGCGGCCTACCTGTACATGCACGGCATGGGCGTCGAGACCGCCGAAGCGCTCGCCGAGATGTGGCACAAGCGCATGCGGGCCGAGATGGGCATCGGTAACGAGGATTCGCCGAAGATCAAGGAACTGTTCCGCCAGGTGTACCGTGGCTCGCGCTATTCACCCGGATACCCGGCCTGCCCCGACATGAGCGATCAGGAGATCATCTGGCGTCTGCTCGAGCCGGGGCGGATCGGCTGCGAACTGACCGAGAACTGGCAGATCGACCCCGAGCAGTCCACCAGCGCGTTCGTGGTGCACCACCCGGAAGCGAAGTATTTCAATGTGGAACCGGGCAAGCATTGCCTTGTCCGCAGAATCGTTACGGTCGCCTGCGATGTGATGTTGCGGTGCTTGGCCGAACGCCTCGCGGATCGCACCGTGGAGGTATGACCAGGACTCCCTTCTACCGTGCTTCTCTCATCGCTGGCCTCTGTGCGAGCTCCGCCGGGCTTATCGGCTGTTCTTCGTCCGGCGAGGTCAGCTGGGAGCGTTTGTCGCCCGCCGAGCGTGCCGCGGCAGAGGCTGGGATCGACATGGTGGAACGGGTGTACAACCGCGATCCGATCCGTGCCGTGGACTCGGCCCGCTCAGACGCGGCTGAGTTGGAGTTCTTCGTCGCGGTCGAGCCGTCGGACCCGATCATCGGCATGGTGCGCAGCGCGGTGGATGAGCCGGCGTCTGAATCCGACCCGTTCCGTTGGGTGCCGATGGTCGACGCCACGACCTTCCGCGAGATCGGCCGGAGCGTGCCCACCCCGAAGATCAACCTGCCTCCCTACGAATCCAAGTCGAGCGGGCTCGTGGTCTCGCGTTATCTGAACACGTACTACCTGCTGGTGCACAATACCGGCTCGAAGCGCGTCGGCGAGGCATTCTCTCCGGGATTCGCGGTGTCGAGTGCGGAGGTTGGCTTCGATCGGCTGACCCGTCCGACCGTGAACTTCACGCTGAACCAGACCGGTCGTGAAGCCCTGCTGCGGGTGACGGCGGAGCATAAAGGCTCTGCCATCGCCGCGGTCGTGGACGGCTGGGTGGTGTGCGCCCCGCGGGTAACCGGCCCGGTGAGTGAGGGCTCGCTCACAACGGGCGTGATGACCTTCACACAGGCCGAGGAACTGGCGATGCGCTTGAACGCTGCTGCGGAGCCGGATCTGGCGGCAGGTGTGGAACTCAGCACGGTGCCGGTCCGGGAAGACTGATCGCCCTTTGGGGAAGCGAGCGGCCGGTGCTGGTATCCTCAGTCCCATGACCGCCCAAGCCACCCTCGATTCCAAGGCCTTCCTCGACGACCTGCGTTTCCGCGGCCAGCTCTACCAGTGCACCGACGAAGCCGGGCTGGCCGAGCATCTGAAAGCCCCTCGCAAGTTGTACTGCGGGCTCGATCCGACGGCGCCGAGTCTGACCATCGGCAACCTTGTGCCTCTGATGCTGCTCAAGCGGTTTCAGTTGGCCGGGCACACGCCCTACATCCTTGCGGGGGGCGCAACGGGGCTGATCGGTGATCCGTCGGGCAAGGAAGCCGAGCGTTCGCTGCGGACGCGCGATGAGATCATGGGCAATGTCGAGGCGCAGTGCCGCATCTACCGTTCGCTGTTCGATGTGGATTCGGGTGCGCCAAACGCCGCGAAGCTCGTGAACAACATCGACTGGATCGAAAAAATCAGTTGGCTCGAAGCCCTGCGCGACATCGGCAAGCACTTCTCGGTGAACCAGATGATCCAGCGCGACTCAGTCAAGAACCGGCTCGAAGGTCGCGATCAGGGCATCAGTTACACCGAGTTCAGCTATGTCCTGCTCCAGGCCTATGACTACCTGCACCTGTACCGCGAAGAGGGCGTGACGCTCCAGTGCGCGGGCAGCGACCAGTGGGGGAACATCGTCTCGGGCTGCGACCTGATCCGCAGGCATTCGGGCGATGATGAGGACGCCGCGAGCAAGGCGTTCGGTCTGACCGCGCCACTGCTGGTGAAGGCCGACGGTAAGAAGTTCGGCAAGACCGAGACCGGCGCGATCTGGCTCAGTGCCGACCGCACCAGCCCGTACCGCTACTGCCAGTTCTGGCTCAACGCCGCGGACGAGGATGTGATAAAGTTCCTCAAGATTTTCACGCTGCTCGATCAGCCGGAGATCGAAGCGATCGAAGCGCGGCACACCGCAGAGCCCTTCAAGCGCGAGGCGCAGCGGACGCTCGCACGCGAGGCGACGACGATCCTGCACGGCACGGAAGCGATGGAGAAGGCCGAGGCCGCGGGGCAGGCGCTGTTCTCGGGTGACTTGGCGTCTCTGGACTTGGATACGCTCAACGAGGTGCTGGAGAGCGCGCCGAGCTCTGAGCACACCAAGGCCCAGCTCGGCGGTGAGGGCCTTTCGCTCGTCGATCTGCTGGCCGAGACGAGTCTGGCCAAGAGCAAGAGCGAGGCCCGAACGCACCTGAAGGGTGGGGCCGTCTCGATCAACGGGCGCAAGGTCGGCGAGGACGACACGCTCAAGAGCGAGGATCTGCTGCACGGCCAGATCGCCGCGATCCGGCGGGGTAAGAAAAACTGGCATGTGACGCGTTGGGGGTAACCGTGCCGACCTTCGATGAACTTGTTCGAGATGCCAAAGCCACCCGCAGCGAAGCCGCGATGCGTGCGGTCTATGAGAAGCTGCTGAACCTGCCCTCGTGGTTCATGCTCGGCTCGCGTGACGAGCCCAACAAGCCGGTGCTCTGGCCGTTCACGGTGCACCAGACCGAGGCGGGCGAACGCACTCAGCAGGGCGAGTCGGGCGGTATCGAGGCGATCTGTCTGCTCGCGTTCACCGATACGCAGCAGGTTGCCCGCACGGCACAGGCGATCGGCTGTGTGCTCGAGGACAAGACCGTGCCGGTCATCCGCACCGCCGTGCCGCAGGCAATCGAGTGGATGCAGACGCTGACCGAGCACGGCATCACTCGCGCAATGTTCAATCCGCACGGCGAGTCTTTCCCCATGCGCATCGCCGATGCGCCGGTGTTGCACGCGCTGTTCATGGCCGACGATGACATCGTCGATACGAACGGCGGGTCGGCGTGAGCGATGCTCCACAGCACCGTGTGCTCGGTCGGACCGGGCTTGTCACATCGGTCGCCGGACTGGGCTGTGGTGGTCACTCCCGGCTGGGACTGCGCAAGGGTCTCGGCCACGATCACGCCGTCTCGGTGGTGCGGGCGGCCATCGAACGGGGGGTGAACCACATCGATACCGCCGAGAGTTACGGGACTGAAGAAGCCGTTGGTGAGGCGATCGGTTCGTTGCGGCGTGACGGGCTCATCATCTCGACCAAGAAGAGCCTTTGGACCGACGATGGCGAGCCGCCGGTGGATGCCAGGACATTTACCATGGGCGTGGAAGGGTCATTGAAGAGGCTCGGTGTCGAGTCCCTCGACATCCTGCACATCCACGCGCTCGCGGCGAGTCAACTGGCCTACGCGAAGGCGGAAATCGTGCCCGCGATGATCCGCATGCGAGAACAGGGCAAGATCCGATTCCTCGCGGCCAGCGAATACTTCGACAAGGATCGCGGGCACGAGGCGTTCGTCAGGATTCTTGAGGACGATGACCAGCCGTTTGATGTGATGATGATCGGCTTCAATCTGCTCAACCCGTCCGCCAGGGATCGCCTTCTGGCAAGGACCCGGGCCCTTGGAGTCGGGACGCAGTGCATGTTCGCGGTGCGGGCGGCGCTGTCTCAGCCTCAGAAGCTGGCGGAGGTGATTCAAGATCTGATCGAGCGCGATCTGATCGATCCGGCGATGCTGGACAGCGGTGCTGAGGGCCTGGGTTTCGTGACCGATGTTTCCAGCAGCGAGCCGGGGCGCCCTGCCCCGCGGTCGCTGGTTGAGGCCGGGTACCGGTTCTGTGCCCATGAGCCTGGGATCGATGTCGTGCTGACCGGCACCTCGAGCGTAGAACACCTGGAAGAGAACCTGAACTCGATCAGCATGCCGCCGCTGCCGACGAAGACGCTCGAACGACTGCGCGAATGGTTCGGAGCGTTGGACTGCATCAGCGGGAACTGATGGCGTTCGGAGCGTTACCGGACCAATCGAAGGAAGATCTGTCGCTGCGGGTGGACATCGTGCCTGGTCGATGCCACCATCTGGTGTACCGGGCGGGGCGACCTCGCGTGGTTGGTCAGAGTGCGCAAGGAGGCCCGGCTTGGGACTGTTCGATCGATTCAAAGGCAAGAAGCAGCACGACGAGGCGGCCGATCCGGCGGCGGAGGCAACCGAGCAGCCTCAAACGGAGTCGCCCGTGGAGTCATCGCCTGACTCGTCGTCGGCCGAGGCCGCGACGACCGAACAGGATATGACCGAGCAGTGGCTGGCCGGTGCACGGCCTGCGTCTCCGAAGGCGGCTCCCGAGATGGGGGCGTACACGGGTGTGGCGGGAACCATTAAGCCGCTCACGCACAGCGCGCCGGTCGATACCGGCGATCCGTCCAAGTCCAAGCCCGAACCTGCGCCGGCTCCACCGCCGCTGCGCGAGGTGACGCCCGTCAGTGAGGCGGAGATCGACCGGCTGCACGCGCAGGCTATGAAGGGCCACTCCAGCAAGGACATCGAGGCGCTGTGGGATGCCGTGCTCTCGAAGAAGGAACTGTTCATCCTGAACCGCGGCAAGGGCCTCCAGTCGGAGGCGCACGCGATCGAGTCGCCCCTCGGCCCGATGCTGCTGCTGTTCACCGATCGCTTCCGGGTTCGTGCGTTCACATCCAGCAAGGCGTTCCAGAAGATGCCGTATGTATGGCGTGCGGCGACTCTGCCGACCGAAGATGCGCTCGAGTGGATCTTTCAGCAGCACGCCAAGGGTGTCCAGGCCGTGGAGTTCAACCGATCGGAGCAGCCGGGCTTCGCGAGTGTGCTCCAGGCCATCCCGGCACGATACGAGCGATTGCACGGGCGTCGTCCGAAGGGGGCGGATTTGGTTGACCCGGATTTTGAGGCCCTCGCGAATCGCGCCAGGATCTCCGGTGATCCACGCGAGCACGAGCAGGTCATCAAAGCGCTGTTCTCGCTTCAGCGCTGGTATGCGCTGCGTGACCCACAGCGACCCAACCAGCCCGGTTTCACACCTGTGGAAGACAAGCCGACGCTCATGCTGTTCACCAGCGAGGAAGAGGCCAGAGCGGCGGCGGTTCAGTCCGGTCGCGAGCGCGAGTTGCCGAAGGTCATCATGCCGCTGATGCCGTCAAAGGTCGTGCCCTGGATGTCCAAGCTGCCCGATATGGGCGCGGATCAGGCGATCATCAATCTTGCTTCAACGGCTTTCCTGCTGCCACTGCACGGGGTTGAGCGGCACATGGCTCCGGACAAGACCGACTGATTCCGCCCCTTAATCTTGGAGTGATTCGAGCATGTCGCGCGAGTAGGGACGCAGCTCGGTCCACCGTCCATCGCGGACGATGTCACACCAGTCCGGGTTGGCGATCAGGGACCGTCCGACCGCGATCATGTCCGCTTCGCCGCGAGTGATCAGGCCCGCGGCCGGTGCGGGGTCCGTCGTTTCGACTGCCGCACCTTCATCCATGGAGGCCGAGACGCTCACGCGCCCGACCGCAACGGTGGGCATTTTTCCAGACAGCTTCCGCGTCCACCCCGCCAGCGTGCGCCGGCCGTCTTCTGTGTCGCTGCCAAAGAGATGAGGGAATCCGGGGTCGGTGGCGTCGCGTGTGGAGACATGCAGGATGTCGATCCCCGCGTCCTTGAGCGCGAGCACCCACTGCTGGAGATGGTCCGGATCCGGGAACGCGTACGCGCTGTAGTCTTCCATCCGCCACTGGCTGAAGCGGATCATCAGCGGGTAGTCGGGGCCGGCGTGTTCGTCGATCACTTTGCGGACCGCGCGGACCACGCGCAAGGGGAACCGCATCCGGTTCTCGAAGCTGCCGCCGAAATCGTCGGTACGCTGGTTGGAGGCGGGCGAAAGGAACGAGTCAAGCAGGTACCCGTGCGCGCCATGGATCTCCATGGAGTCAAAGCCAGCCTTGAGCGAAAGACGCGCCGCGTTCTCGAAGATCGCGACCACCTCGTCCATGTCCGCTTCGGTCATTTCTCGCGGCGTGTCCTTGTATCCGCCGTCGCGCTTCTGCACCGGAATCGGCGAAGGACCGATCGGGTTCATGGCGTGCCGCCCGGTGTGCCAGAGCTGCACGGCGATGCGGCTCGGACCGGCGAAGCTGTTCTTCGCGCCGTGCACCGAATCGATGACCCGCTTCCAGCCATCCGCCTGGGCGTCATTGAAGATCCCCGGCACATTCTCCGAGTCCGGCGCGTGCCGGTCATCGACATGCGTGCCCTCGGTGATGATGAGCCCGACGCCTCCTTCGGCCCGGCGCGTGTAGTAGTCCACGACCGCCTGCGAGGGCACGCGGTCCTCCGGCGTAAGCCGACGGGTCATGGGAGCCATCGCGATGCGATTGCAGACTTCCAGCCCGGCCAGGTTCGTGGGCTCAAAGAGCGGGGCAACTTGCGCGGCGCTGAGGGAGGGAGAGATCGCTGAAGCGGAGTCGCTGGTCGGGAGATTGCTCATGAGCGGAGTGTAGGCCTGCTCCGCTCCGCGGTCAGAGCGGCTGAACGGTCACCGAACCATTGCTGGTCCGCAGAGTGGACCTGTGGGTAGCGTCTCCGAAGCCGAGCCGCAGATAGTTCCGCCTGCTCTCGAAGAACGCCGGTGCGTCGCCCGTGGCGAAGCCATCGACATTGAGCCCGCCGTTGCTGGTGGTGAGCTCAACCTCGCTGTCGAACGCCGTTCCAACGCCGAGTGTGAGATTGCCGTTGGAGGTGGTCAGCACAACCGGTCCGGGGTTCTCGGAGTCGAGCATCAGGCGGACCCAGCCGTTGCTGCTGCGGGCGGTAACCTCGCCCGTGACTCCCTCGATATTGATGGTCCCGTTGGAAGTGACCGCGTCCACCGATCGGGCCGGGCCGATCACGCGGACGCTGCCGTTGGAGGTTCTGGCGTAGACCGCCGCATCAAGGCCTTCGACATTGAACGCGCCGTTCGAGCTTTCCAGTTTGAGTTCGGAGGCACCGGGAACGGTGATCAGAAACTCTGCACCCTCGTTGTTGAGGCGCTTGTCATCCGGCCAGGCCACCGTGACGGAATACGATCCGTCGGCCTCGCGGCTGCTGACGATCCGAGTCGCGTTCAGCCGCTCCTCACTTCTGGCCCGGATCGTCGCTTCGACCAGCATGTCAGGGTCACTCCCGCGAACAACCTTGATTCCGCCATTCGTCGATCGCACCGAGATCACCGGCGAGTCCTCGATCACCATGGAGTACGACATCTGGCCTTCGACCGTCGGGTACGCACCCGAGCAGCCGGAAAGGCTGAGCGTGGCGAGAGACAGGAATGCCAAGAGTGAGACAGCGAGCGCCGAGCGAAGATGCGGATGGTTCATGCGGGATTCCTCGGATTTGCCGCCGACAGATTTCGCTGCGGTTCGACTGGCTGGAAATGCTCAGGATATCAGCGCAGTTCGACCGACCAGTAGGCGTTATCGAGGAAGGCCTTCCAGCTTTCGTATTTCTCCTGGCCCAACCGAACCGCGATCAGCGGGTTGCGCTTCGGCTGTATCGGCTTGCGGATCAGTTCCATGCGGGCCTGCTCCGGGGTGCGCCCACCCTTTCGAGCGTTACAACGCACGCAGGCGCAGACCAGATTTGTCCAGGAGTCGCCGCCGCCCTGAGATCGGGGGTGGACATGGTCGATCGAGAGCTCAGAGGTCGGGAAGTGGTTGCCGCAGTACTGGCACTGGTTCCGATCCCTCGCGAAGAGGTTGCGTCGGTTGAGTTTGACCGTCTGCCGGGGCAGGCGGTCGTAGCCGAGCAGCCGGATGACCCGAGGCACGGCGAGTTCGAACTGCACCGCCTTCACCCAGTCGTGCTTGGCGTCTTCGCCGAATTCGCGATGCAGCGCACTGACCTCGGCCCAGGACTCGAAGTCGTAGCTCAGGTACTGGCCATCCTGGACATGGATCACCTCCGCCAGATCGCGGAAGAGCATGCTGAACGCCCGTCGGGCCGAGATGACCCGGACCGCGACATACAACTTGTTCAGGACGAGCACCTTGGAGTCGAGGGCGGTGGCGTGGTCGACGCCGGCGGTGCCCACTGTTCTTTCCAAGGGAGTGGCAGCCGAGGCGGCGGTGGCTGCCTGACGGGAGGCCTTGCTTTGCTGCGCTTTGCGTCCTCGCACGCGCCGGCTCATGGCTCACTCTCCATACGCGACGGACCGCCCCGGATGGCGGGGGGTGTTCCGCATAACACTATCAATCGTCCGCCCGCAGGCAAGGGTTTTGTCCACAATCTTTCCGGAAACAGAACAGATTGAACGCGACGCTTACAACCAACCCTGAAGGGACGACGGCCCTCGGTCAAGGCTTCTTCTCGGACCAAGCGATGGGGCTTCGGTGATCACCCCGGGTTATCCACAGACCATCACCCAACCATGGACGGTCCCCGGGATCACCGGGAGCAGAACAGCCGCTTGCGAAGCAGCGCATCAAAGCCGTACCGACCGCTCCCCACAATGATAAAGGTAATGGAGGGGAGCAGATACAGCATCGCCATCTCTTTGCTGGGCTCTCTCGGCTTGGCGACCCAAGGGTCCGAGCCGTGAGCCAGGAAGACGGCCACGACCATGGTTCCCAGCAGGCCGAAGGCCGCGGGACGGGTGAACAGGCCGGCCGCGAGGGCGAGGCCCCCGAAGAATTCGGTGATGGCCGCCATCCAAGCGAAGAAGACAGGGGCCGGGAAACCGAGATCTGCTGTGTACTGGATGAATCCTTCCGATGGACCGAGCGTGCCGCCGGCGAACATCTTGCCGTAGCCGTGTCCGAGGGCCATGTACAAGCCGATGCCGACGCGGAGCACCAGTAGCCCAAAATCGCCGGAGCGAGAACCGCTGCCCGCCCCGAACAGAAGCATGTTCATGGGGCATCTTGAACCTGAAGCGTTGGATTTCGAAGCATTCGCGTTCATCGGGGTGATCTCCGGTGCTGAGAGCAGATGCTCAGGACCATTCACAATAGCCGCGAGAAGGCAGAAAAAAGACCCGCCCGGTCGAAACCGGACGGGTCCGCAGAGATTCAGATCGGCGGCCCGGAGCGAACTTGGGCCACCCATACGCGATCAGTTCCCATCGACGGCGTCGTCAATGGCATCGCCGGCGTCGTCGGCGGCATCGTCAACCGCGTCTGCAGCGTCGTCAGCCGCATCTGCAGTGGCGTCCGCGGCGTCGCGAACCGTGTCGCCAGCGTCGTCGGCAGCATCTTCGCAGCCGGTCAGGCCGACGGAGAGCGCTCCGCCGAGCGTGAGCACGCCAGCAAGGGTGAGCAAAGTACGAGTGAGTGAGGCTTTGTCAGTGGACATGATGTTTCCTTCCGCTTGGGGTTCAAGTCCTGGAACGATAGGACAAGCCCTCAGACCGCAGCAGAGCCGCGGCGGGCAATCCCCATGATAAGCGAGATGACGAAGAGGACAAGGAAAATAAAGAAGAGAATTTGTGCGATGCCCATCGCACCTCCGGCGATGTTGCTGAATCCGAAGAGAGCGGCGATGAGCGCGATGATGAAGAATGTGGCTGCCCAACCGAGCATGGGATGTCCTTTCAGTAGTGTGAAATTGATGGTCGGTCCGAGAAAATCGAGCGAGCGATCAGTTGTCGTCCTGAACATCCTCAGATGCGCCGCTGATCGACTCACCGACATGCTCAAGGTCCTTGCCCGCACCTTCGACCGTGCTGCAGGCCGAGAGCCCGGCAGCAGCAAAGCCAAGCGCCGCAAAAACAAGGGCAGCCAAACGACGAGTGCGTTCTTGGTGTTTCGGGGTTTGCATGGAGAAGCCTCCTGGGTAAATCTGAGTGTGAATTCGTATTTCTTGCGAACAACACACACAGTTTCGCCCAGCAATCCCCAGCCACAGTGAGGCCAAAATGAAAAGCCGGTCATCTTTACGATGACCGGCTGGCGGTGTATCTGCGATGTACAGGCTGACCATCAATCTGAGCGCGTCTGATTCTCGTTGGAGATGCTTTCCCCGATCTGCAGGACATGCAGAGAGAGAATCCTCAGAAGCACACCCAGAAAACCGGCCGTGGCGATGAGGAATATGACCGTCATCAACTTCGAGTCCTGGAAATCAGGGCTGTTGAAGCGCAGCAGACCTGAAGCGGTCGCGATGGTCAGGAACAGAATGGCAAAGATACGGTGTGACACAATGGACACCCCCCCGGAACAAGGAATGAGTGTGGATACACCACAACACTCTTCTTCATCGGTGGGGGAGTAGTGAACCGTTTATGAAAATCTATTCATCTTCAGGGGATTCGGCCGGGCATTCATCGCTTTGCGTGACGAGCGGGATCTTCAGGCGGAACACGCAGCCCACCTCGAGATTCTCCACCGTGATGCTCCCGTTGTGAATCTCAGCGATCCCCTGAGCGATCTCGAGCCCGAGGCCGGTGCCGCGTCCGGATCGCTTTTCCGTGTCCGCCTGGGCGAAGCGGTCGAAAATCGTTGGCAGCAATTCCTCGGGGATGCCCGGTCCGTAGTCGCGCACCGAGATCAACGCATCCTGCTCGTCTTCGCAGAGCGATGCCGTGATCTCGACACGACCATCAGCCGGCGAAAACCGGATGGCGTTGCGGATCAGGTTGTCGACCGCGGTTCGCAACAGGTCCGGATCAACGCACATCTCTGCGGTTTCCTCGCGGTCCATCAGGTCCGGAGCGAGCTTGACCCCGCGATGCTGCGCGAAGGTCCAGCAGTGCTCGACCGAATCCATGACCAACTCGTTGACCGGGTAATCGCGAAGACTCGTCTCGAGTTTCCCCTCGCGCACGCGGGTGAGCGTCAGGAAACTTTCTACCAGTCGCCCCAGGCGGCTCATCTCTTCGGCGATGCTTTCCGCGAAATCACGCGCCTTCTGATCCAGTGTGCCGTCTCCGAGGAGTACCTGTGATTCCGTGAGCGCGACCGCGATCGGGGTCTTGAGCTCGTGAGACACATTGGCGATGAAGCGCCCGTACGCCGCGTACCCGGCTTCGATCCGGGCGACGGCGTCGTCGAGCTCACCGCGCAGGCGAGTGACTTCTGGGTCCTCAAATTCATCCGAAGACTCCATCGAGGTATGCCCGGGTGTGAGGTTGCGGACCGCGGATCGGATCTGCTCGATCGGGCGCACCGCGATGCCCGCGATGAACCAGCCCGCGATGGCGCTTCCGAGCATGCCGGCGAGCGTGGTCAGCGTGACGGCCGAGCGCACCGATCGAACACGCTGATCGGCATACTCATCGGCGGTCGCGATCCACAGAATCAGTCCCGGAGGACCGGCCCCGCCGGCGACGATTGGCAGCGCGTAGGTTCGATTGGCAACGGCTTGCTCCTCGCGGCCGACTGGTGCTTCAGCGGTCCAGTTCGCAAAGGCTCCCGCGCCGGTTTCGATGGCCTTCCGCACCGCCTCAGGCCGCTCGGGCGGCGGCATCGTCGGGTCGAAGGCTACCGGGTTCATGTCCATGTCGAACACCGCGAGACGCACGCGATCAAAGAAGATCTGGAGCGAGCTGCGTTGGGCGAGGTTCTGCAACTGCTGGATCGGAACATCGCCCGGGTTCAATGGCAGAGAATCGATGATCTCATCAGCCCGAAGCCGAAGCTGATCGTCGTACAGAGTGCGGACCGAGTTGGCCTGGAAGAGAAGACCGACAAACGCGACCGTGAACTGAACGACCGCGGAGATGACCATCACCCACAGCGTCAGACGAAGACGCAGGGTGATGAGCTGCTTGGGCTGGTCGCGGGAGGACTCAGCCACCCACCGCATCCTCCATCACACCGAACCGGTACCCGGCTCCTTTGATGGTATGGATGAGCTCCCGCTCGAAACCGCGGTCGATTTTCTTTCGAAGCGACGAGATGTACACGTCGATCACATTGCTCGATGGCTCGAAGTTCATGTCCCACACCTTCTCGCCGATCTGCGTCCGCGAGAGCACGCGGTTCTGATTGCGCATCAGGTATTCGAGCAGCCCGTACTCCTTGTTGGAGAGTTCGAAGGTCTCATCGCCGCGAGTAGCCCGACGCGTGTAGAGGTCCAGTTCGAGATCATCGCACTTGAGCACTCGAGACTCGGTCGCCTCGCCCCTTCGCAGCATCGCGCGGATCCGAGCGAGCAGTTCTTCGAACTCGAACGGTTTGGCGATGTAGTCGTCCGCGCCGGCGTTCAATCCGGTCACTTTGTCGTCCGTGGTCGATAGCGCGGTCAGCATGATGATCGGTGTGTTGACCTTGCGCCGCCGCAGGTTGCGGCAGATCTCGATCCCATCGCGATCGGGCAGCATCAGATCAAGGATGATGACGTCGTACGGCTCGATCGCCGCCATATCCTCACCCTCGAAACCGGTGTTGCTGACGTCGGCGGCAAAGCCGTTTTCGTTCAGTCCGGATTGAATGGCGTTCGCCATCTTCGGGTTGTCTTCGATGATCAGTACTCTCACGCACATCACCCCTGTGCCCCCTCGGCATGAGGGAGGTTTCCTGCATCATACCCACGACGCCCCGCAGCAATCCCTAGATCTGCGCACCGAGATAGGTGCAATCGCGTATCTCGCGTGTGTGAGCGGGCTTTCATCGGGGGTTCAGCATGAACTCAGCACACCATCCCATGACTTGTGATGAGTACGCAAAGGAGAAAACATGTCGACGCGCACCGAGTCAACGGACGCACAAAGCGATCACGAACATACCCAATCGGAACCCACTCGTGAACGCCACCCCGCTAAGCAGGTGTATGGCGACACGGATGTCGCCAGGGTGGCCGACATCTCGCCCGAGGGCCCGCCCGCCGATCCGGTGCTGCCTTCGAGCGGCATCGCTCTGCTGATCACCTGCTCGGTCATCGCGGTTCTGATCGCGTCTTTGCTGACCGGCGTTCTGGTCAGTGCCGCCGCGGGCTGGGGAGTCTTTGTGGTCAGTCTGCTTCTGGCGGTCGTCGTGAATCCAGTCATCTATGCGTCGGTGCTGCGTGCCCGAGAGCGGCACACCGCGCTTGAGCGGTGATCCGGCACTCAGTGTCGGAAGTGCCGCAAGCCCGTGAGCAGGCACGACACACCGTGCTTTTCGCACAATTGGAAAGTTTCCTCGTCGCGCTTTGAGCCGCCCGGCTGAATCAGGATTTTCACACCGGCGTCGATCAACCGCTGCGGCCCATCCGCGAACGGGAAGAACGCGTCCGATGCGGCGATGGGCTGCTCGATCCGGCCCAAGTCGCCGGCCTTGCGAATCGCCAGTTCGCAGCTCGCCACGCGATCCATCTGCCCTGCGCCACCGCCGAACAGCCGGACACCGTTCAAGTCGCGGTCCATACCGCCGATGGCAATCGCGTTCGAGGTCAGATGCTTGCAGGCGAGCCACACTAGTGACGCGGCCCGCAGGGTATCTTCGCTCACCTTGGGTCCCGCGGCGTGCGTCCATGAAATGGGATCAGCAACCGCCGCATCCGCATCCTGCACCAGAAGACCGCCCGGCACGCTCTTCACCCGCAGCGGTGCCGCCGATGAATTTCCCGATCCGAGTTCGAGCAGGCGCACATTCTTCCAGCGATCCGCAAGAACACTTGCGCTGTTTCCCGCGAATGACGGCGCGATGATGACTTCGAAGAACGATGCGTGTTCGGTCAGCCACGCCGCCGACGCCTCGTCCAACGGAGCATTCACCGACAGGATGCCACCGTAAGCCGCCAGCGGGTCGCCCGAGAATGCGAGTTCGATCGCGTGACGCGGATCGGACGCGACCGCCACACCGCAAGGGTTGGTGTGCTTGATCACCGCCGCACCGGTTTGCCCCGCGAACCCAATCGCGAGGTCATGAGTCACCGCGACCGCGCCCGCGGCGTCGTTCAGGTTATTGTAACTGAGTTCCTTGCCGGCGAGTTGGCGTGCGTTCACGAGGTCGACCGCTTCTGACGATCGGGAAGAGGTATACACCGCTGCCCGCTGGTGCGGGTTCTCGCCGTAACGGAGCTCCTGCTTGAGCGCATACTCGAGCTTGAGGGTGTTCGGGAATGCGTTTGACGCTTGATCGCTTTGCTCCGCATTGGCGGAGTTCGACAGATACTCGAAGATGGCTCGGTCGTAGGTGCTCGTGCGCTCGAACGCCGCGACCGCGAGCGACCGGCGCATCGCCGGCGAGGTCTGGCCGGCATTGGCTTCGAGGTCCTCGCAGACCGACTGGTATTGCGATGGGTCCGTGACGATGGCCACGCTGGCAAAGTTCTTGGCTGCCGAGCGGACCATCGAAGGACCGCCGATATCGATCTGCTCGATCGCTTCCGGCTCGGTGACGCCGGTTCGCGCCACCGTCTGCTCGAACGGGTACAGGTTGACGCACACCAGATCGATTGGCGCGATGCCGAGCTCATGCATGGAGGCGACATGGTCGGCCAGATCGCGCCGCGCCAGAATCCCCCCGTGGACCTTGGGGTGCAGCGTCTTGACCCGGCCATCCATCATCTCGGGGAAGCCGGTGAGCGCATCGATGGCGGTCACCTCCAGCCCGGCTTCCTGCAGCGTGCGATGCGTGCCGCCGGTCGAGACCAGCTCAAAACCGTGATGGATCAGCGTGCGGGCAAAGTCGACAAGGCCGGCTTTGTCGCTGACCGAGATCAGCGCCAGACGACGGGCGGGTGAGGGCATGTCAGTTCACCGGGAAGAGAGGTGCTGGAAACGAAACGGCCGCGATGCATTGAACAATGCGCCGCGGCCACAGGACAAGGATCGTGTTCGGATCAGGGGGAAGAGAACCGCGCCAGAGCGCCGTTGCCGCTCAGCACGACAAGGTTGCCATCAACGAACCCGTCAACCGCGATTTCGCGGACACCGGGCACCGCGACGCGCTCGCGGATGTCACCGCTCGAGGGGTCGATCAGCATCATTTCGCTGCCGTTGAAGACCACCAGGTTGCCCTTGCGGACCGCGATCACGCTGCCGTCGGCGTCTGCGTTCGTCCAGATGCGCTGCCCGTTGCGGGTGTTCACCGCGATCAGGCCCTCCGAGGGAACATCCTGGTACAGCACGCCGTCGTGCAGTGTCGGCTGCGCGGTGAGCGAACTCTGCGTGCGCACGCGCCACAGGAGGCTACCGGTGGTGCTCTCGAAGGCGTAGATCGACTGGTCGGTCGAGGCGATGTAGAGGTTCACCCCGTCGGACACCGGGTTGTTGTCCACGCCGCCATAAATCTGCTGCAGCGGAGCGATGGCCGCGCCGCTGATCGGGTTGACCAGGAGGACCTGGCCCGATTCCGCGACCGCTCCCGCGATGCGGCCGATCATGACCGGGTTGCCGTTGACCCGCTGGTTGAGCGCAAAGCCCCAGCGCTTCAGGCCGACGCGGGTGTCGTGCCCGAACACTTCTCCCCGGGCGGTGCCGAACAGCAGCATGTACTCGTCGGCCACCGCCGGTGCGGTGTTGCTGAGAACTGCCAGGCGCTGGCGGTCTTCGAGGTTGCCGGTCTGCGCGTCCAGAATCAGGACCTCGCTCTCGGAGCACGCGACGATGCGTTCGCCGAGGCGGACATTGCCCACAAACTTGTTCAGGGGGTTGCCCAGGTTGGCCGACCAGCGGACACGCCCAGTACTGAATTCGCGGGCGACGAGCGAGTTGCTCTCGTTGTGGGTGACCAGCAGGTCATCGAAGATGTCCATCATCTTGACGCGGGCATTCCGCTCGCTGGTGTCGCCGATCGTCCAGTTCAGGCGGTAGCCCAGCTTCTGGAACGGCTCGGCACGCTCGCTGACCGACCCGCTCGCCGTCTGGTTCACCGGCTGGGGAGCCTCGGCGGAGGTCCCGTTCGACGATGCGCAGCCGCTCAGGAGCAACGAGAGGGCGGCGCAGCCAGCGCTCACGGTCGTGACGCGAGGACGGCGGCTACGGATTGTCCAGACTCGGCTCGGCATAACGGTCAGTCTCCTCAGAGGAAGGGGCGAATCGGGAGTATCCGCAGACCCGAGGAACCGTGCAACCTGATCCGAAGGCCTGAAATGGGCAGATCGTCATCCTCCGCTCCCTCGCCTGCCCCCGAGGCACGCCCGACGAACCTATGCTCCGCCCATGTTCACAGGTCTGGTCCAGGCAGTTGGCAAAGTGCGGCGGGTCGAATCACGCGATTTCGGGGTTCGGTTCGTGGTCGATCCCATGGGCTGGGATTACCAACCATCTCCCGGGGATTCGATCGCGGTCAACGGCTGCTGCCTGACCGTCATCGTGCCAGCAAGGGCCGATGAGCATTCCAGCGAGCGATCCTTCGGCTTTGATGTGATCACCGAAACGCTCCAGAAAACCACGCTGGGCACCCTTCAGGAGGGCCACCGGGTGAATCTGGAGCACGCCGCCCGAGCCGATACGCTGCTCGGCGGGCACATCGTGCAGGGCCACATCGACGGGCTCGGGGCGATCGCAGCCATCCAGGACGACGCGAGCGACTGGCGGATCCGCATCGAGGCCCCCGATTCGGTCATGGAGTGCGTCGCCCCGAAGGGCTCGATCACCGTCGAAGGGGTGTCGCTGACGGTCGCGGCGGTCGAGTCGCCCCAGTCCGGCCCACCACGCTGGTTCGAGGTGGCCCTGATCCCGACCACGCTGGATCTCACCAATCTTCGCGACCGCCGAGCCGGAGATCGGGTGAACCTCGAAACCGACATCCTCGCCCGTCAGGCGGTCCACTGGCTCCGTCACTACGCCGCCCTCGGACGGTCCTGAGGATTCACTCGGCGTCGAACCGCGAACCGGCCCGTGCAGAGCACAGCCCACGGGCCCGACGCGGGGACTCCGGGTTCATCGAGGCGATGCAGAACTCGACCATCTGGCGCCCGGCGCGGGTGAGTTCGCCCGCCGCGAGTTCTTCGAGCATCGGCACGAGCGGCTTGCCACCCCGGTCGCGAAAGAGCATCCGGAACAGCGACTTTACCTCGCGCCGGTCCTCGTCCTCGTACCCGGGTGTGCGCTTCATGCCGATCACATTCAACCCAGCGAGGGTGTTGCGCATCGCGCTGGTCACGACCACGAACGGCGGCACATGCATCCCGACGGTCGAGCCGCCCTGGAACATTGTCAGATCCCCGACATTCACGAACTGGTGCACCAGCGCGAAGCCCGAGAGCGTGTTGCGGTTGCCCATGTGCACATGCCCGGCGAGACTCGCCCCGTTGCCGAAGGTGTTGTTGCTGCCCACGCGGCAGTTGTGCCCGATGTGGCTCTGGGCCATCAGCATGTTCTCATCGCCGATGACCGTGTCGGGGCCGGGCATCGTGCCGCGGCTGATCGTGACGCCTTCCCGAATCAGGTTGCGCGACCCGATGATGAGCTTCCCGGGGGCCTCGGGGTTGTACGCCCGGTCCTGCGGGTCACCGCCGAGCACCGCGAACGGATGGACCTCGTTTCGCTCGCCGAGGGCCGTGTCCTGCACGATGATGCACCGGGCCCGCAGACGTGAGCCCGCGCCGATCACGCAGCGCGGACCGACGATGACCCCGCTCTCGATCACCACCCCTTCGCCGATCACGGCGGTCGAGTCGATCAAGGCATCGGGCGCGATGCGGGCGCTGGGGGCGATGCTTCCGGTTTGGTCGTTCACGCGGCGTATCCCTTCTCCATCACCCGGACGAGACGCCCGGCGAAACAGCGAAAGTATACGAGCGCGATCAGGCGTTGCGGGTCTGCTTCTGCTGGGCGTGAGCGCCCGGCGTAGTCTCATCCCGACCGGCGATACCCCGGAACAGTTGATCCACCGGTGAATCGCTGGTGGCGAAGAGGCTCATGACGGTGATGTCGTCCACCTGGTGCAGCGAGCCATCCTGGGCGCTGACCAATTCGGCAAAGCGCTCCATGGCCTGCTGCGGACCGATCGACCGGATTTCGGTTGCGAGCTCGTCAAAGGCGCTCAGGTACCGCGTCGTGGGCATCTTGCGCTCGTACTCATCGCTGCCCGGCTCGGGGAACGCCGTCTCGAAACCGTCGGAATAGATCAGCAGGGATTCGTCGGCCTCCAGCGTGAACTCCACCTGAGGAAAGGTGTCGTCGGGGAACACGCCCAGCAGGCCTCCCTCGGTCTCGATGGACCGGGTTCCCTCGGGACCGATGATCAAGGGTGGGGGGTGGCCAGCACCCGTCAGTCGGATCGAGCGGTCGCGCGTGTCGATCACGCCGTAGACCGCCGTGGCGAAGCGTGGCACATCACCATGGCGCCGGATCATCTCGCAGTTCAGGCGCTGCATCACCTCGGTGGGCTCGAGGATGTCGTACCGATCTCCTGAGACGACCTTCATGGTCAGACTGCGGCTGAGCACCATCGTCATGAGAGCCGCCGGCACGCCGTGCCCGACCGCGTCGGCGAGAAAGAAGCCGACATGGTGCTCGTCGAGGCGCTGCACATCGTAGATGTCGCCACTGACATACGCCGCCGGGCGGAAGAACACCCGGAAATCGATGTTGTCTACCTGTGGCAGGGAATCGGGCAGGAATTCCCGCTGCACCGACGCCGCCAGCTGGAGTTCCTCGTGGATCTTGTCCATCTCGCCGCGAAGCCCGCCCTGGAAGCGGCTGGCGATGCGCAGCTCGGTCTGGATGGACCGCACGAACCCCTGGCGCTCGGCAAGGGCGAACAGCGAACTGGCGATCACCGGCTCTGTGCTCGACTGATCGAGCACGATCGTGCCCCGCCCGCCGAGCCGTTCGGTGCGGTCGTTGCGTTCGCCGACGAGCAGCACCGCCGGCAGGCTTTGTTCCCAGAGGTGGTCGAGCAGGGAGTACAGCGTGTTGCAGCAGCAGTCTTGGTCGTCAGCAAGGATCAGCACCGCCGAGCCCAGGGCCTCGGTCAGCCGCTCGCAGGCGGCGCTGATGTCGCAGAAGTGCAGCTTGGGATCGGGCGAGAGTTCACGCCACGCCTTGGCGATGGTCTCCCAGCGTTCTTTGGCATAGCTGGCTGGCCCGCCGTGCACGATGGTCAGCGTGTGCGTGTGTTGTCCGGAATGCCCTGCCACGCCCCGCTCCCTCGCGCCCCTCCGGCTTTCAGCCGGGATGCGGCCGAAACGCGTGCGATCCTTCGCACCGGGGGCTGCCTGCGACATCGGTCTAGCGGGCGTTCTCCTTCAGCCATTCCCAGTCCATCTCGATCCGGTCCCCCTCGACCACTCCGAGTCTGCGGAGTGTTCCGGCTTTCACCTCGACGGCATATCGGACCGGCACCCCGCTGGAGTAGCGGGGCAGGCGGTCGTAGTAGTCCCATTCGGACTCGTCCTCGCGCCGGGGCGGCTCCTTGGGCATGGTGTACATCCTCACTACACGCCCCGTGTCGTCCACGTAGGCGATGTCGATGTCGACCAGGCACCCGGCCATGTAGAACTGCTGGACCTTCTTCTGGGATTCGGGAAAGGCGAAGACCATGCCCTCGTCTTCTGGGATCTCGGTCCGCCCCCCGAGTCCGAGCCGGCGCTCGTCTTCCGTCAGAGCGGTTTCGAGCGTGAACTTCTCGCCCTTGATGGTCGCGGGCACCAGGTAGCGCCCGTTGTCGGTCGGCGTGGGTTCGGAGATGCCGCCGGAGCAGCCGCCCAGCGAGAGGGTGCCGCACCCGCTGAGGGCGACGCAGAGCACCGAGATCAGGATCGCTGGGATTCGCCGAGCAGCCACGCATCGTCCTCCTGTGTGAACACCACCGGTTCGCGAGACATCCTAGCCGGATCCAGCCCGCTGCAGAATTCCGCAGCGCTCATCGGCGCCCGCTCATCGACGATTCCGCACCAGAACGCCATCAGCCCGATCACCCGCTCGGCGGGCACGCCGCGCTCGCGGTAGGTCGCGGTCCGCGTGTCGCCGTGACGCTTGGCCAGGCGCTTGCCGTCTTCGCCGATCACCAGCGGCAGGTGGCACCAGTGGCTCGGCTCAGTCAGCCCGAGCGCCCGATAGAGCAGGATCTGGCGTGCCGCCGAATCCAAGAGGTCATCCCCGCGCACGATGTGGGTGATGCCCTGCCGCGCGTCGTCCACCACCACCGCGAGCTGGTAACTCGGCTGCGCCCGCTTGGTCCACACCACGAAATCGCCCACGCTTTCCAAGGGACTCAGCGACTGCTCGCCCGCGAACCCGTCGGTGAACCGCACCGTCTCCTCCGGCACCGCGAACCGCCAGTTCGTTCCCCGGTCGGCGAATTCCATGGGCGAGAGCGGGGGACGCAGTTCGGGCGGGTACCGCAGCTCGCCCGAGCCCTCCTGCGGGGCCGAGGCCGCCGCCTCGATCTCGGTGCGGGTCAGTTCGCAGGGGTAGACCAGCCCGGCTCCAGCGAGACGGCTCATTGCCGCCTCGTAGGGCTCGAGGCCCTCCGACTGAATGAGCGGCCCCTCGTCCCAGTCGATCCCCACCCACGACAGGAGATCGATGCACTGCTCGATCGAGCCCGGCTTCACGCGCGGCCCGTCGAGGTCCTCGATCCGCAGCACGATTTTCCAGCCGCGCTGCCGGGCCATCGCCCAGTTCACGAGAAAAGTCCGCAGATTCCCCAGGTGCAGTGCCCCCGTGGGCGAGGGCGCGATTCTCGTGGTTGCTGGGCGATGCGGGCCGGCGGTCATGGCCGACACGATACCGGTGGTGGACGGCTTCTGGACTCGCGGTGAATCGCGCGCACACTCTCGGGGCGTCGCCTACGCTAGTGAACGCAAACTCTCCCGACCCGGCATCTCGCCGGCGGGCACGCCGATGAGGAGGCCACCCGTGGTCGAAAAGCTCAGCGAAGCGACAGTCAAAGCCAAGCTCGAAGACCTGTCCCAGTGGTCGGAGATGAACGGGTCCATCCAGCGGACCTTCCAGTTCAAGGATTTCGTCGAGGCGATGAAGTTCGTCAACACCGCCGCGGACCACGCCGAGGAGGTCCAGCACCACCCGGACATCCTCATCCGTTGGAACAAGGTCACCCTGACCCTGTCCACCCACGACGCCGGCGGCATCTC
>CAZIXS010000016.1:0-13250 GCA_964543335.1 uncultured Phycisphaeraceae bacterium
ATTTCAACCGGATCATTGACTACTTCGTTGAGGAATACGCCAGCGGTCGGACCCCGAACCCGTGCGTCCGGTGCAACGACTGGCTGAAGTTTGGCAAGCTTCACGCCTACGCCAAGCAGATCGACGCCCAATTCGTCGCCAGTGGTCACTATGCCCGGGTCGACCGTTCGACCGGCTCACCACGTCTTCTTCGAGGTGTGGACCACTCGAAAGATCAGTCGTATGTGCTGTTCGGTGCTCCTCGTGCACGCCTGAGCGAAATGATGCTTCCCATCGGCGGCTATGAGAAAACCGAGGTTCGGGCGATCGCCGAAGAACTCGGCTTGCCGGTGTTCGACAAGCCCGACTCACAAGAGATCTGCTTCGTTCCCGACAACGATTACGCCGGTTTGGTCGAGCGCCGTCGCGAGGACCTGGCCGGACGGTCGGGGGACATTCTTGACACGCAGGGTGAGGTCGTCGGCAAGCACGAGGGGCAGCACCGGTTCACCATCGGGCAGCGCCGAGGCGTTGGTGTGGCGCTGGGGTATCCGATCTATGTGGTCGACAAGGACCCGGTTGCCAACACCATCACCGTCGGCGATCCCGAGAAGTTGATGTCATCTGGCTGCACGGTGGCCGAGGCCAACTGGCTTGTGGATGAGCCGGCCCGGGGCGACTGGGTCGGCTGCCTCGCTCAGGTGCGATACAACTCCGAGCCAGTGCCGGCGCGAGTGCGGGTGATCGATCCGCTCGAACTCCCGGCCTCCGCACCGTCTCCCTCGGGACGCACCGGTGCGTTTGAGATCGTGTTCGATGAGCCGCAGAGAGCAGTCACGCCTGGCCAGGCCGCCGCGCTCTACAGCGCGGACGACCCGGATCTTGTGCTGGGCGGCGGCTGGATCGCCAAACTCAACGCCTAGCGGTCGGCTTCAGCAACTGCTCCCGAAGGCCCCGAGGACCGCGTTCAGGTCCGCCAGGTCGATGGTTCCATCGTTGTTCGTATCGCCCTCGGTCGAGTCGGTCCCAAAGTTCGCGAGCACGAGATTGAGGTCGGCGAGATTTACTTGGTCATCACCGGTCACATCGCCGGGGCAGTCGGTGCCGCCCTGAGAAGCCGCGAACAGCAGCGCATTCGCCATGATCAGTCCACCGTCGGTGGTCTGGTCCCAATAGCCCGCGTTCACGGCGTTCGACACCGGGTGAAAGCCGAGTTCGACCACGCGAGGGTTCGGCGCGAGCGCGATGAGCGTTTCACCGGTCGTCCACTTGGCGATCAGCGTCGAGCCTTCCGTGAGCGAGAGTTCCGCCGGACGCCACGCACCGAATGGCTGGCCGTTGCTGCCGATGGGCGCCTGGTTGAAGAACGAATCGACTCCGCTCAAGATCGGATGGTCGGCGACAAGGACCTCACCTAGCCCCGCAGCGGTGCCGTCCACAAAGCCTCCGTTCTGCGGAATGGCGATGTAGCCCGGTTCCGAAAGCCAGCGCCCTTGCAGGAACCGTGCCGGGTTCGCGGAGGTATTGGCGAACACCGCGACCACCACGCCGCCGCCGGCATCCACATAATCGGCGAGCACATCGCCCATGCTGACCGCATCGTCGAATGAGGTGTTCGACCAGGTCAACACCGCGTCGTAGGGCAGAAGCGTTTCGAGCGCAGGAGTGCCAACGCCGTCACCGATGCCGGTGGCGTTGATGATGTCCACCGCGCTGAACAGGCCGGTGGCCATCAGCTTGTCCCGCGGATCGGTAAATCGCGGTTCCGTTTGCGCGTTCGCGGTATTGGTCGACGCGGCGACGATCACCACACT
Source organism: uncultured Phycisphaeraceae bacterium (assembly GCA_964543335.1). Taxonomy (GTDB): domain Bacteria; phylum Planctomycetota; class Phycisphaerae; order Phycisphaerales; family UBA1924; genus JANSXG01. The sequence goes on from CAZIXS010000016.1 coordinate 1,794, forward strand.
CGGCAACGGCTCACCGGCGTAGGTGTTCGCGGCAAGCACGGTCAGCCCGAGCACGCTGCTGGCTATGGTCTTCATGATGCTCTCCTCCAGATGTTCACTGTGCGATTGCACATCTCTCCTGTCAGAGCGTACCACCATGCCGGGCAGGATCAAGTGAGCGGTCTGAAACAGTCCACTGCGCAGAATGCATCATCGATGACCGAACAGGAACTTGGCGGCTTCCGGGAAGCGTGCCGCCCAGGCGTTCTCGTTGTGCACCGCCCCCTCTTCCACCACGATCCGGTGGTCCTCTTTGGCGAACGCAGGTGCGAGTTCATCCATAAGTTCAACCAGTCTCTGGTTGTAAGGCTCGTTCTGGGTTTCCTTTGTACCCATGGCCACGAAGACCCGGCCGGTGAACTGCTCGTTCTTCGGGGTCCAGCGGTTCGTCTCGGCGAACGCGAGGATCGCCTGAAGGTACTTCGGTCCGACGATCGGGACTGCGGGCGATTCGATCAGGAGGCGACCGAACACACCAGGGCGTTCCATAGCCGCCAGCATGGTGATGTTTCCGCCGAAACTGGAACCACCGAGCGCGGTGTGTTCCGGTCCGACTTTCACTCGATACCGCCTGGCGATCTCTGGCATGAGCTCGTCGACAAGCATGGCCACGTACTTTTCGCCGTAGGGCGTTCGGTTGCCGAATGTCGTGTAGGAGGCGTTGTACTCCCACGAACGGTTTGCACCGGCGTTGTCGATGCCGACGACGATCATGGGCGGGACCGATCCGGAAGCGATGAGCTCGGTCATCGTTTCGTCGATCCGCCACTCCCAACCGAAGGACGAGGTGGCGCTGTCGAAGCAGTTCTGCCCGTCGTGCATGTACAGCACCGGGAAATACTGCTCGGGATCCTTCGCGTACTGCTCAGGCAACCAGACCCTGACCTTACGCGTGTTGTCGAGCGTTTTGCTGGTGAAGTCGAAGATCTCCACAGTCCCGACCACGGTTGACTCTTGCGCTCGGTCATCTCGCTCGTCGCCGAATGCCGGGATGCTGATGCTGACCTCGTGCAGCGTTTCACCCTGCCGGACATCCTTGGTGCTCAGCGAGCGATTGACGATGTCTCGACGATCGGCGTTGAGTTCGACGGTGTCCCACGAACCCTTGGTGAACTTGTACTCAAGTGTCCCGCCCGGAAAGATCGAAACCGGAATCTCGATGGTGTAGCGGCCGGGCTGATCCTCAGGGCCGGGCCGCAGCTTCCAGCGTTCATCTGCGGGGTTCCAATTGTTGGCGTTGCAAGCCAGGTACAGATCGCTGCCGTAGTGCTTGGTCGGTATCTGCACCACGAAACGAACACGCTGTTCGCTTGCCTGCTGGGCGGCGTTGGACGCAAAGCATGCGCCACACAGAACAAGGACGATGATGGCGATCTGAAACATCTGCATGGCAGCATCGTACGATGGGCCAGCGCAGAAAGAAGCCCCCGAAGGATTCGGGGGCTCGCGAGTTGCCCAGTGTGATGCGGCCTCGGTTAGCCCTTGGCCTTGGCGTACCGATCGCCGATCGCGCTCCAGTCGACCACATTCCAGAACGCCTCGATGTAGTCCGGGCGACGGTTCTGGTAGTGCAGGTAGTAGGCGTGCTCCCAGACGTCGAGCCCGAGGATGGGCTGGTGGTCCGAGCCCTGCCCACCCAAAGAGGTCGGCATCATGGGGTTGTCCTGGTTGGCCGTCGAGACGATGTGAAGCTTGCCGCCGGGCTGGACGCAGAGCCAAGCCCAACCGGAGCCGAATCGACCAGCGGCCGAGTCGGCGAACTGCTTCTTCATGTCCGCGAAGCTTCCGAAGGCATCGTCGATCGCCTTGGCAAGGTCGCCGGAGGGCTTGCCGCCACCATTCGGGCTCATGCTGGTCCAGAACATGGTGTGGTTGAGGTGACCGCCTCCGTTGTTACGCACGGCGGTCTGCTTCTCGGAGGGGAGCTTGTCGAGGCCACGGATGACCTCTTCAATGGGCTTGTCTGCCCATTCGGTGGCATTGAGGGCGTCGTTGAGCTTGGTCACGTACGCGTTGTGGTGCTTGCCATGATGGATTTCCATGGTCTTCGCATCGATATGAGGCTCCAGAGCGTCTTTGGCGTACGGGAGATCGGGGAGGGTGAAAGACATATTTCTATTCCTTGATATGGGTTATGGTGAATTCTTGGCGTCCAGCCGGGCCACGATAGACGGACCATGGGCTGATGTCATGCGCAGCAGGGGGAGATTTTCGGACCAAGTTCCGATCCTTGGGTGACAAGCCCGGCCTATCCAGGGAACCCACCCCCACCCGTTTTATCCGGGTTGTGTACGGATGCGAAGTTTTTTAGAATGATTCTAGTTTTCAGCGAACCCGAAGCCCTCCTGACCCATATCACCCATCGGTGACCGATTCCCGACGAGAAGCCGCGAAACGGTCCGAATCCCGCTGGGGACTGAAATTCCGAAAATGTTCTCGGAATGAGAGCGTATTCACAGTGCGTTCACCGAGGCCTGACTTGTGGGGACGAAATTTCAGTTTGTTCTGAAACCAAAACCCGCCTCTGCGGCGAACTCTCTTCCACAACCGGCACTGGAGCGTGTCGGACTCTTGATACCAGGACGGAATTCAATGACTCACTCCATCTCTCGAAGCCCTCTCTCGAATATGCAGCGACGCTCCGGGGTGAGCGTCCAGCCCGCCTCGACCCGCAGCCGCGCCATGCGAGCACTGAGCGAGGCGGATCGGCGCCAGATTTCCGAAATCCTCGCCAACGAGCAGGATTACATCGATTCCGAGGAGTTTCGCAAGGAAGGTGCTGAGGAGCGGATCTACAACGAGGCACCGGACATTCGGAAGCCGGATGCCTCGTGGTACAGCCCGGTCATGAACGATCTCGGTGCCAAGACCAGGCTGCCCCGGACCAGTGATCAGGTGATCCTGACCGGTGCGGAAGAGCGGGTCATCTTTCATCAGTACAACTACGCCCGCTTCCGCGTCGCCGAGATCCGCGAAGAGATTCTGGCCACACCAGATCGCACCCCGACCGACGAGCAGGCCCATGAGCTTCTGCGTTGGTACCGCAAATCGCGTGTGCTTCGCGAGCAGATCGCCGAGACCAACCTCGCCCTCGTGTTGGCCATGGCGAAGCGCACACGCATGAGCGAAGTCGATTTCGCGGATCTCGTCAGCGAGGGGAACATGGCCCTGCTCCGAGCGGTCGACAAGTTCGACGCCGGAAGGGGATTCAAATTCTCCACCTACGCGTGCCGCGCGATCATCAAGGCGTTCAGCCGACAAGGCATGAAGCTCAGCAAGTACCGCCAGCGCTTCCCCACCGACTTTGACCCGAAACTGGAGCGTTCGAACTTCGTGGAATCGAAGCGAGAAGAGTTCCTCTCGGACTCGGCCTCCGAAGTGAAGCGGATCGTGATCGAGAACCGCGCGGATCTGTCGGATATCGAAAAAACCGTCATCGAACACCGCTTCCGCTTGGAAGACGAGTTCGCCTCACACAGCAAACCGATGACCCTTGAACAGGTTGGCCAGATCATCGGCGTGACCAAGGAACGCGTCCGTCAGATCCAGAACAAGGCCCTTGAGAAGATTCGCATCGAACTCGAGGAGTCGTTCATCGACGGCACTCGGAACCGTGACAAGCGATCAGAAGCCGTGCTCAACTGAGCCGCACCAACTCTCCGAGGCTCTTTACTCCAACCCCGCTCCGGCGGGGTTTTTTCGTGACACGCCGACGCTTTGGGCGGTGATTTCGATGATCAGGCCATCACCCGGTTCGAAGCGGCGCGGATCGGTGGTGTCGTCCCGGATCGCCTCAGCAACCTGTCGGAGAGTGGCACCAGTCAGGCGGTCGAGGCCTTTCCTCTCGAACTTGGTCTCGACGCACCATCGGAGCAGTTCGCCGAGCACCACCGGCTCTGTTCCAGCGAGCCGTTGCCGCGACCACGAGACAATCGGCTCGGCACCAGCCAGGCGCGACTCGCGATCGAGTTCGATCGCCTGCTTCCGCAGCAGGTCCGCCATCTGCCGGAACCATTCGGCGTTGAGGGAGACGCGTTTGGCCATGCCCGGGTTGAGCGTGTCCAGCACAGGCACGAGTTCGTGGCGGACACGGTTGCGGAGGTAGGCCACATCGTCGTTGGTCCGGTCCTCAGCCCAAGAGAATCCCCCACTGCCCGGGCGAGACAGCCCCGCATCCATGCACAACTGCTGTGCATCCTGCCGGCTGATACCGAGCATGGGTCGGATCAGGTGAACCGGGGGTTCGCGATCGTCGATCGGTCGAGAAGGCTCCATACCTGCCATCCCAGAAAGTCCTGCACCCCGGATCATGGCGAGAAGCACGGTTTCGAGCTGATCGTCGGCGTGATGGCCGGTGGCGACGAAGCGGATCGATCGGGCCCGGGCTTCCATGGCCAGTGCTCGGTACCGAGCGTGTCGCATTGAGGCTTCAGACGGAAGCTGCCCTGCCCTCGATGGGCAATCCAGCACCACGCAGTCCACGCCCAGTGCGCGGGCAAGCCTGCAGACGACCGCGAGATCACTCTCGACCTCGGGCGTGGAACGCGCATCGTGCCTGGCAAAGGCCAGGGCCAGATCTGCACCGGTCGAGGCCAGCGAGATCGCCAAAGCAACGGAATCGGCCCCCCCGCTGCAAGCGATCAGCGTGGACTCGCCGGCACCTCGGCCCTGGTTCCGGGTCAGCAACTCCCTCCAGGAGGCGATAATCCTTCGGGCAACCGGATGACGCCGGTCTGGGCGGACGGGGCTCGGGGGTTCGGGCAACACGCCTACATCATCGTGGTTTCCGGGTCGCTTTGCCCGCCGCATCGGGATCCTCCTGCAGTCCGGATCCGGGTGGGGTATTCTCCGGGGGTCGGCCAAGCCGATATTCACCCGGTCCACAGGAGGTGGACCCGATTGCGGAGGATTCGCACATGCTCGAACAGTTCGTAAGTGGCATGGTTTCTGTGCTGGGCTTGGGCAGTTCGCCCGGTTCGGGCTCTTTCCTCGATTCGATGGGAAAAACAGAAAATTGGCTGCCCGGTGCGATGGCCGCACTCGGGGTGGCGCTGATCACGGTGGTGCTTCTGCGTCGCTGGCTCAAGCGGAGCCGAGCGTCACGAGCGCGTGATCCCCAACAGGTCCTCGCACAACAGCGGGAACAACTCCAGCACCGCAGCGAGCGAGATTCGCTGGAGAAGCTCATGGTCGAAGTGCAGGAGCTGACGCGGGTCTGCGCCGCCCAGATCGAGAATCGCGCCAGCAAGCTCGAGCACCTCATCGAAGTCGCCGACCAGAGGATCGCTGAACTGCAACGGGCCACGGAGCGTCGTCCGGTTTCGTCGGCGCCGAGATCATCTGTGGATCGGGATGTCGAACTCGAGGCACGCCCCGCTGTGACCCGCAACAGCAGGTCGCGCGACTGGTCTTCTGAGGGCGACGATACCGACGTGCCGCGCACTTCGCCTTCGCAAAGGCGCGACCAACTCGCCGAACGGGTGCACGAATTGTCGGAGATGGGGCTCAAGAGCGTGGAGATCGCGCGCCAACTCGATGAGCAGGTCGGCAAGGTCGAACTCATCCTCGCGCTGCGGGAAGCGTCCTGACACGCACACGGTTCACCCGGGTTTGTGCCACGACTCTTCGTAGTGCATCCCCGGCAAGAGCGATACCTCGGGCTCGCGCTCGATCATGCTGGCGATGGGATAGGCGCAGTAGTCCGGGCTGAACGCGCCAGCAGGGCGATGGTTGCCAGACCAGCCCAGGCCACCGAACGGCAGTTTGCCGCTGGCCCCGGCGGTGCCGGTGTTCACATTGATGCAGCCCGCGCGGGCCTCGGCCACGAAGCGGTCGATGGCCTCGTCGTTCTGCGTGAAGATCGAAGCAGCCAGCCCGTAGCGGGTGGCGTTGGCCTGTTCGATCGCTTCATCGAGGGTCTCGAATTCTACCAGTCTGAGCATCGGCCCAAACAGCTCGACATCGGCGCCAGCGTCTTCGGCGACCGAATCACCGAGTGTGAAGCGATCGACCTGCCAGATCCCGGGGCTCACATAGTGACCGCCCGAAGGATGATCGATGGCGGCCATCTCCAGAATCGGCTGAGGGTTGCCGACCTTGGCGGAAGCCAGATCGGATTGGAACTGCATCGCCTGATCGCGAGATTCAGCAGAGATCAGTGGGCCCATGAAGACCGGCTGGTTTCGGGAACCGCCGCCGATGCCTTTGGGATCGCCGACGATCATCGCGGCGAGTTCTTTGCCATCGGGTGTGAAGATCTTGGCCAGAAGGGTCGCGAAGGATCTGGCGATGCTCTTGTGGACCAGGATCCGACGGGTGCAGGTGCACCGCTGGCCGGTCGTGACGAAGGCCGCTCGGGCACACTCGATAGCAGCCTGCTTAAGATCCGCGTCGGGCATGATGATGGCCGGGTTGTTGCCGCCCATCTCGAGCGCGATGATCTTGCCAGGCTGGTCGAGGTTGGCTTCCAGGATGCGCCGGCCGACTGGCCATGACCCGGTGAAGAGCACGCCGTCTACGCCCCGGTGCGTGACGAGGGCGGACGCGACATCGGCACGGCCCTGCACGAGGTTGAACACGCCAGCCGGTGCTCCGCACTTCTCGAGCGCTTCGAGGAACAGCTCCGCGAGGGCCTGACCGACTCCGGGTGTCTTGTCGCTGGGCTTGAAGACGATGGTGTTGCCGGTGAGCAGCGCCGGCACGATGTGCCCGTTGGGCAGATGGGCCGGAAAATTGAAGGGTCCCACCACGGCCATGACGCCGTGCGGACGAAAGCGACAGATGCCCTTCCGGGTTTTGGAGAGTTCGAGATCGAAGCCGGTGACCCTTGCTCGCCCTGAGTTCTGCGAATCGTCGAGAGTGATGTCCACCTTGGCGGCGAGTAGTTTGGCCTCGGATACGCTGTCCCAGATGGCCTTGCCGGTTTCCGCGCAGATCAGTTCGCCGATGGCATCCGCGCGTTCCGCGGCCATCGCCTGATACACACGGAGCACTTCCATTCGCTGCTCAATGGGCGTGGCCGACCATGCCGGGAGAGCGGCGCGAGCCGCGGCGACGGCCCGTTCGACATGCGCTGGATCGGAGCCGCCCGACCACACGACCTGTGAGGGCTGCGCGGGGTTGGTCGAGATGATCCGACCGCCGGGACGATCTGCGGCCACTGCTTCACCGGCGATCAGATTGGCCAGCGGCTTTCGGAGGCAGGCGCGTGTGGCGTCGTGGAGTTCTGCGATTGGGGTGTTCGCGCTCATGTCTCTCGGCTTTCGTGAAACGGATTCAGCTTCTGGCACTCGCCGCTTTCTTCTTCTTCGAGGCTGAAGCTGCTCGCGTAGATGACTTCTTCTTCGGTGAAGCCACGCGCTTCGGCGTTCGTTTGTCGTGCAACTCCAGCGGGGTCACTCCGGCGTGGTCTTCTTCGTCGGGGTGCAGGACGGTCATGGCTTCCTTGGGCAGTTCGATTCCCTTGCCGTTGCCGACGAGTCGGTATGGGGTATGCAATGCTCGCCAGTCCCCGTCGTCACCATCGATGCTGACAAATCCCTCATGGTTGCAGCGTGATTTGGCGCAGGTGCCGCTGATCTTGAGGATTTTGGTGTCGCGGACCACGGGGATGTCGTCGAGCATGGCTTCGAGGTGCGGACCGCCGTCGAACGGGTCGATGCGTCCGGTGTATTTGAAGCCCATGTCTTCGAGCATTTTGCGAGCCGGGATAGTATCGGTGCCGACCTGCCCGACGAGCTTGCGCGCTTCCGGCGGAAGCAGCGACAGGTAGATCTCTTCCTTGGGCAGCAATGACACCATGAACTCGCGCGAGTACTGGCAGAACTTGTCCGCTTCTGAGTACGGCAGGTTGATGAAGCGCCGCCCGAGGTATTCCCAGAGCGTGTTGTGCCCGTCGGGCGTGATCGGGGCCATCATCTCGGCGAGGACCTTGTCGCCGAATTGCTCACGGTGGACACCCATGTAATGGAACCGGATGAGACTGAGTTGCTTCCCGAGCTTCATGGGATGGCGACGCGAGCTCGGGCCGAGGATCAGGCCACCGATCTCGCTCGGTCCGGACTCATCCATGTAGAGCTTGGCGGTTGTGTGCGTGGTTCCGGTCTGGAGATCCTCGGAGAAGAACTGTTTTTTCTGCAGCATGAACGAGAGGTTCGGGTGCCCCGGACCGCCCATTTTCGACACGCACATCGAAGTGCCGAGGCAGTTGTTGGTCGAAAGATCTTCGACGGAGAACATGAAGATCGGGCTCGCGCCGACGGCCGACTTGTCGCCGGCGACGGCCTTGAGTGGCACGCCCTCTTTCGCGGCGCGGAAACTCAGGCGCGAACGCCTGATCTTCTCGGCGATGATGTTCTTGTCCGCGGGCAGATTGATGAAGTGCACCATCTTGGCGAACTTGAACAGCACTTCGAGATCGTCGGGTCTGGTGCGTCTGATGAGGAACATCGGGTCGCGTCCTTTGCTTTGGGATGCTCGCGCGGTAAGGCTCAGGCGTTGGAATAGGGCTGGCGCATCGGGCGGGGCTCGCGCTCGGTGGGCAACTGCATCTCGGAAGCCACTTTGGCCATGGCCCGCTCGAGGATCTCGAAGACCTTCGGCCAGTCCGAATCCTGCATGACGCCCAGGGGCGGGAGCATGCGGATGTGGTACGGGTCATGGCCGCAGTAGAAGAGGATCAGTCCTTCATCGAAGCTGGCGCGGCAGAGCTTCATGATGGGGTCTTTCTCGCCGCGGAAGGGAGTCATCTTCATCATGCCGCCGAAACCGCCGGCGATGTCGTGCACGCGATGGTTGTGGCCGAACCACTCGGGGTGCTTCCTGGCGAGTGCCGCGACCTGATCGCGGAACATCTGGTGATGATGCGCGATGCGGCCCTTGGTGCCATCGGGCTTGTTGTAGTAGTCGCCGTCGCGCAGACGGGTGAGGATCTCGATGCCCGACTTCAGACCGGCGGAGGAGCCGAGGAAGGTGCCCGAGAGCAATCCCGCCATGGGGTTGTACTGCTCGGTGTACATGGCGGCGCAGACTTGGCTCATCTTGCCGACGCAGGCGACATCGACATATTCCCCGAGGCCCAGCGCATCGAAGCAGAACATCTTTTCCGTGCGTCCGAAGGTCTGCACCTCGTCGGCCCAGACCGCGATGCTGTGATCGCGGCAGACCTCCATGAGGGCTTTGTGGAACTCAGGAAGCGCGGTGTTGAAACCGCCTTCGCCCTGCACGAGTTCGAAGATGAAGCAGGCGTGCTGCTTGGGGTAGCGAGCGATGTACTGCTCGAGGTGCCACACGCACATATCGATGTAGCGCGTCGGGCCGCTGACATCGCCGGCGGACATGCGCCGAGCAGCGACATGGTCGTAGAAGGGCATGTAGTCAACGAGCGTGCTCAGCGGGATGCCCTGACGGCCTCCCGCAGAGTCACCGATCTGGGCCATGGTGACCGACCGGCCCATGAAGCAGTGCGCGAAGGCAATGACGCGGCTGGCGGGCGCGTGCTTCTGGTAGCAGACCTTCAGGGCGTTCTCGTTGGCCATCGCGCCCGAGCCGCAGAGGAAGGCGTGGGCGAGCTTGGAGCCGCCCTTCTGCGCTTCATCGACGAGGATCTTGGCGAAATCGAAGGCCTCGCGGTTCATCATGAGGTGGCCCTGCATGACGGTATCGCTGGCGGCGCCCTCGATGGCTGCGCTGACGATCCCCGGATCCGAATGCCCGAAGAAATGCACGCCGATGCCCGTGATCATGTCGTACTTGACCGAGCCGTCCATCAGTTCGATGAGCGGACCGTTACCGAGTCCGGACCCGATGTGCGGGTAGAGCAGAGGACGACCGCGCACATCGGCGGCGAGGTCCATGAATTCCTCGAAGCTCTGGCGTGCCTGGGGCGAACTCGGGCCGCGCACCTCGGTGATCTTCGAAGCATGCGACTGCATCTCCGACACGATCTGTTCGATGCCAGCCTTGGTCTTCTCCGAGGAGAGATAGGCCTGGCCATGGCTGTAGGAGGCGGTCTGTGTGGCGGGCTTGTCGTTCATATCGATCGGTCTCGGAGTGTGTGTTGGAGAAGTCTTCATTGTCATGGCATCATTCGACGCCGTGGAGTTCCATGAGCAGGCAGGCCATGAGTTGGCTGCGTTCGACGAGGGAGCGGAGTTCGATCCACTCGGTGGTACGGTGAAGGTCACCACCCCGGACACCCAGTGTGTCGATGGTGGGCAGGCCGGCGGCCTGCATGATGTTGCCGTCGCAGACGCCGCCTGTGGAAGCAAAGGGCAGCTTCTGCCCGAGCGACTCGGCGACGCGCCGGGCGGTCTGGGCGAGGGCCTCGGTCTCTGGGGTCAGGGGCTTGGCGGGGCGATTGAATGAGCGGCGGATCACCACGCGGGGCATGGCTTTATCATCGGTCTGCAGGGCATCCATCTTCGCCCCGAGGGCCTCGGCGGCCTCGTGCGAGGGATATCGGACATTGCCCCAGGCGGCGGCGAAGTCCGGGACGACATTGGTCGCGATCCCGCCTTCGAGGGGCCCCACATTGACCGAAATTCCGCCCGCTTCGTCGGACAGCGGTTCGATGCGAGTCAGAGTCCGGGCGAGCGCGTAGACGGCGGAAACCCCTTCGAAGAAGGCACGACCGGCGTGCGCGGAGCGTCCGTGGGCCTCGACCATGAACTGTCCAGAACCACGGCGCTCGATGGCGAGCTCACCCCCGGGAAGTGCTGGCTCGAGAGCGAGGCCGACTTCGTGCTGACGAGAGACTTCACTGAGTGCCGCGTGGGAGAAGTAACTGCCGGTTTCCTCGTCGCTGTTGAGTGTGAAGGTCCAGGGAATATCGACGCCACATTCGGCGAGCACTTCGAGCGCGGTGACGGCAATCAGGATGCCGCCCTTCATATCGACGACCCCGGGACCGTTCGCGGTCGAGCCATCGGTTGAAATCGTCATCTCCCGGAAGGCACCGGCGGGGTCAAAGACCGTATCGAGGTGACCGGCGATCATGACCTTTGCCGACTGCCCAGAGGCGGTCTTCCTGCGAAGCACCGCCATCGGCTGGACGGTGTCAGTGACCGTGCCCTTCGGGGTCAGCCATGGTTCGCGGGGTGTGCCCGGCATCAGCTCCAGTTCGGCACCGAGAGCGCTCAGTCGGTCCACCAAGAGCCCCCGATACTCGTCCAGACCGCTCGTGTTGTTGTAGCCGGTCGGGATCGCGACATGGGCCGCGAGTTGCTCACGCATCAAAGCGTCGCGCCCGGCGATGGTCTGGCACACACTGTCACGAACGGACTGGCTCAACGGTCCCCCTGGGATCAACGGTCGCGAATGGCTCTCGCCGTCGGGGATCGTATCACGCCGTTGATTTCGGGGCAGAAATCGGGATTTCACCCTGAAAAACGATCTCGGCGGTGCCGGAAATGCGTGCGA
>CAZIXS010000016.1:13350-36611 GCA_964543335.1 uncultured Phycisphaeraceae bacterium
AACAGCCCGGAAGTTCGGATCCGATCGACGATGGCCGTGTCCATGCCCGATGCCGCACTCGGCGTGATGCAGGCCGCGTGAGGGTTTCCAGCCCAGGCCACGCCCAGCGTCGTGCCTCCGAGAGAGGCGGCGAGCTCCGCGAGACTTTGCTCCGAGACGCCGCTGGCGCCATCGACAGACCCGACCCGCACCGTGCCGAGGTTCAAAGACACTCGGAACGGCTCTTCACGCTCGATGTGCAATTCGGTGATGCGCCCCCCCATCGCGACCGGGATGGGCTTGTGCAGGATGGCTCGACCTTGCCTCAGGAGGTAGAGGGCGATGCAGCGGAGGCCGTTGCCGCACATCCCGCCGTCGGTGCCGTCGGAGTTGATGATCCGCGCCGCCCACTGTTCATCGTGGCGATCCAGGAGCAAGAGGCCATCGGCCCCCACGCCTGTTCGGCGGTCACAAACCCCGCGTGCGAATTCGGCGGTGTCGACGACCTCCTCAGACACTTTCTGGCTTATGCGCAGAGTAGATCGATCAATGAGCACGAAGTCGTTCCCACACCCCTGAACTTTGGTGAACGGAATGGCTCTGGTCATGGTCTTTGTCCCTTCTGGGGGCTGCCTACGGGATCAAGCCAGAATGGGCGACCGTTTTCGCGGAACCAGCGATCGACAAACTGCTCGATTGCGGCGGCGCGGGCCTTGGCCTCTTGGCGTTCGGCTTCCTCGATGTTCCACTGCACCACTGAAAGCGCGATGGCAACGCCGATCGTTACTATGGTCGCGGCCTTGATGCGCCAGACGACACGATCGATCGGTAGCCTCAGCGCCGAACGCCCGACAAGGGCGGCGATGGCGCGTTGGCGTCCGGCGATCGAGCCGTGGCGAAAAGTGAAGCGTTCTGGACGCATCCCGCTCGACGCCGCGACGGTGGCCAGTGCCTGGCCCATCGCGTTGGCGGCTTGGCCGGAAATGACTGGACAGCGGTCTGCCGGGTGCGGGAGGCGACGGTTGAAGCGCACGCCGGAGAGGTGTTGCGTGGCGAACGCGTCTGCCTGACGCTCGAATTTCCGGCTGATCCAGCCGAACACGAGGAACGCACACACCAGGGCGACACCGATCGCGATACCAGCGACGGCATCGGACCAGAACACGCGCTGCTCCTGGCTCTCGATCGCCATCAGCGCGGGTCGAACCAGCAACCAGAGGCCGGTGGTGCAGACGGTGACGACACCGACCATCGCCGCGAGCAACCAAGGCAGATGATGGCGACGGGCATGGGCGATTTCGTGGGCCATCACCGCCTCGAGTTGCTCACCGGGCAGTCTCTCCATGAGAGCATCGGTCAGCAGGATGTATCGCACACGCGGCAGCACACCGATGAGAGCACCATTGAGCATTCCGCTGCTCGTGTGCCAGATCAGGATGTCGCGGATCCGCACCCCCTGCTCCCTGCACATGGACTCCAAGCGGTCCCGGGTCGGACAGACTGCCAGAGAAGTGGTCCGCCAAACATAGCGAAGCAGAACCGGCATCAGACAGAGCACGCCGAGAGCCAGACAGAGCTGCGCCAATTCCGGAGCCGCGGTGCTCCATTCAGACTGCGCGTACCCCGGATTGCGCCGAGCCAGCCATCCGAATGCTCGATCCAGTCCCTCGCTGCTCGCGGCCAGCAGGCAGACCGGCACAAGAATGATCGCCGCCCGATGCCGGATCGCTTCGAGGAGATACGCCCCGAATGACGGTGGGCTGGGGAGCGGGATGCCCTGATCGAGGTATCGCGCGATCACCGCTTCCTGCAGACGAGACTGGATGCCGTGGCCCAACCCGTACAGCGCGAACAGCGCGAGCAGGAACGGGAGCACCGCCAGCATTTCGTCGAGCAAAACGGTATCGCCCACGCCGGACCGCACGATGCCGAGCCAATCCAGCCAGAAGATCGATGAGATCCAGTGTGCCGCCAGGAGCGCCTTTGCCAGGGCGCTGACGCGATCGATCCGCCTGATCACCTGCCTGCTTCCCGTGCGGTCGAAGACACGCAGCGCCAGCGCGTTCAGCAGGTAGGCACCGAGGACCAGTCCGATGAGCGCTCCGCTCACGAAGACACCCAAGGCAACCGGAGGCACCTCTGGAACTGCAAACAGCCGCGGCGTGCTGTCCCGCAGTGCAATGCTCAAGATGAAGAGGATGATGATCGGGTCAAACACGCCGGCTCGGTCTGGGCATCAAGCCCGCAGTCGTCAGGGTCGGACGATGGTTCCCAAGTCGATCCGCAGTCCACCGGGCTGGAAGTAGTCCACATTCAGCCGGTCCTCGGATACGAAAGTGTAGAGGAGGCTCGCTCGGCCTTCGCGGCGCACGAATTCGAAGTCGTCGAAACTCGGGCCAGCGTATCCCGCGTTTCGCGTTCGGGTGACATGGAAGTGGTACATGAATAGGGCGGAGTCGGCGGCCTCGATCAGCTCCTGCGAAGCCACGAATCGCTCGTCGCCATAGCGTGCGTTCACGCGGGGCTCGAAGAGCTGGGCGTTCAGGTTTCCGCCGCCAGTAGCGAATAGGAGCCCGCCGTACTCCGTGGAGGTATCGGCGTGGTCTGCATCGGCCTGTCTGAACAACTCCGCATGAAGATCACCCAGTGATCGGGAAGCATCTTCCACCGATTGAGCTGCGATCAGCAGGGACAGCGCATCGCCCCAGACGAGCTTGTCCTGCCATTCGCTGAGAGACTCCCCTCCCAGCCAGGCGGTGTCGGTTCGGTCGCGGAAGTGCATTTCACGCCCCATCAGCGTGGAATCTACTGCTGAGATCAATTCATTCCGCGAACGGTGAAGCAAATCGGGTTTGAAGCGGCTGGCCCACAGCGTCGGTGAGAGATGACGCAGTTGCCAGCCATCGAAAGCGGCCTCTGGAAGCGACTGCACAACCTGTTCCGCCTCGGACACGAACTCGAGGTTCCGCGGGTCGGTCAGCAGCCGCTCGATCCAGTCGACCTGTTCAGCGGTCTGCGGAACAGCCCGAAACCGCTCTGCCGAGGTGACGATCACCCACATCAGCGGATCGTCGTTGCGGGCACCGACTTCGGCTTTGCGGACGAGTTCCGTGATCTGGCTTTCGTTCTCCGCGGTCCGGACCATCAGGCCCCATGCCGCTTTGCGGTCTCGCTCACTGAAGCGTACCCCGGGACCATCCTGGTACCGGCCTTGGAAGATCTGGAAGAGCGTCTCCGGAAGGGTCTGATTCGGGAACAACGCGCGGAGAGCAGCGGGTTCGGGGCGGTCTTCATCGATCCGAACCTCCTGGGTGTTGCGATCCCAGGCACGGACATAACTGGGGGCGACATTCGTCCAACCCCTCTGGACGCTGATTTCGGCGATTTTCTCCAGAACCTCGATGACTTTTTCCGTTGGAACAAGCAGTGCGAACATGGTCCGCGTGTCATCCAGATGATCCGTGTCCTGCATGAGCGCGTCGATGGCGGCGGTGCGTGTGGCCCAGTAGGTCGAGCGAGACCAGGCGACCCGCTTCAGCATCTCTCGGGCCTGCAGGTGCTCGACCTCCCCCTGCTCTACGGCGTCCCAAACGCGGTTGATCGCCTGGACGCGAACCCGGGACATCGCCTCGGGATCCAGCATCCGCGAAACCGGGACCGGCTCGTCGCTCGATGCACAACCCGAGAGTGGGAAGCACGCGATCGCGAGCAAGGCCGCCGGGAGGATCACACGCAGCGCTTTGGCAGAGGGAATCGGCATGGGGTTAGTGTAACCGTGCCCGGCGGAGGGATCTTCCTGCCAGGAACGGACAACGCCAGCCCGGATGGCTACAATACGGGAGATGAGTATCCCTGATTCCAGACCATCGAAGATCGACCGGGAAGAATTGGCCGAGGTTTTTCGTAGGGTCGCGAGGGTCCTCAACAAGGTTCGCCCTTCGATCCAGGCCGACGGTGGCGATGTGGAACTCGTGGACGTCTCTGCAGACGGGCTGGTCCGAATTCGCCTCCATGGGGCTTGCGTCGGCTGCCCTTCGTCTCCGATGACCCTGCGAGAGGGCATTGAGCGGAACATCCGGGATTATGTCCCGGAAGTGACTTCGGTCATTGCGATCGACTGATCAATCCCGGGGTGCACCGAGTTTTCGAGGCTGCGTGGTTATCGGGTGCGCCGTGGGGGCGGGCGGTGGAAAACACGCGAACCTGCCCGGAGTTTCATTTTTCGTCGTCTGAGATTGAGAATGCCGGTGTACACTCATCCGTGGTGGGCACGGCTTTTCTGGCGGTGACCGGACAGGAGGTCCTGTTTTATGTTGGTAATTACACGCCGCGAAGGCGAAGAGGTCGTCATCGGCGACCCGCGGAATCCGATCGGTGTCGTTCGGATCGCGAACATCAAGGGTGACCGGGTCCGTGTGGCGTTCGATTTCCCGCGCGAGGTGCAGGTGCATCGCCGGGAAGTCGCTGATCAGATCAATTCTGAAGAGCCCACGGTCGTGGCGAAGATCAACGGGTCGCAGATCACCCGGAGTTGATCAACCTGAACCGGTGGCGCAGTCGGTTGGCCTGCCCGCAGGTGCTCCGATGATTTCGACCGATCGTGTCACAATCTGCGCGACGGAAAACGGCTTTCTGATGATCTCTCTGAGATTCAGCGGACGCTCGCTGCCAATGTCCGCCGCGTCCGCGGTCATCAGCAGCACTGGGATCTGGGCGGTTCGTGAGTCGCTGGCGAGAGCCCGACAGAGGTCCATGCCCCCAACCAAGGGCATGTGCAGATCGGAAACAACTAAATCGGCGTGATGATCTCGGAGCCAGTCGAGCGCCTCCGCTCCGTTCGTGACGCAGTGCACCCTGTAGCCGCGCTGGCGCAAACGCATCGCGAGCAGTTCGGTGATCGCCGGCTCATCATCGACCAGCAGGACCTGGACGCCGGATCGGCTGCTCTGGTGGAGTGCGGGCGCGCTCAATCGATCCCGACCGGAACATCGGCGATCGCACGATCGCGCACTTCGGTGGACATCGCGGAGACCAGAGCACGCGCGTGTGCACTGCTCGGATCCAGTTCGGAGGCGAGCTTGGCGCTGGCGAGTGCATCGGAGAACCGACCGAGATCGTGGTAGATCATCGCCTGGAGCATGGCGGGCTGCGGGTCGCTGTCGGTGCGATCGATGGCTTTATCGAGCAGGTCCGCCGCGGACTCGAGTTGACCCTTGCCACGCTGGAACAGCGCGAGCATCAGGTATCCCTCGTGGCGTTCGGGCGAGATCCGGATCATGCGATTCGCGGCTTCGCGCAGACGCATGTCTTCTTTGAGGACAATCGACACCTTCGCAACACCCATCCAGGCGGCGAAGTCGGTTGTGCCCCGCTCGTCCGTGGTGAGTCGCTTGTAGATTTCGCGAGCCTCGACGGGACGATCCATCTCCATCAGGCAGCGCGCCTGGAGATGGAGCAGGTCCCGACGGTTGCCGGTGTTGTCCATGCGGATCAGGCGCGAGATGCTGTACTCGGCTTCGGCTAAGTCACCGACTTCGATCTGCACCCGTGCGAGATCTTCGAGGAGTGACGGCTCATCGGGAGCCAGCAGACAAGCTTCCTCGAACAGCTTGATGGCCTTGTGCTCATCACCACGCATCAGCGCGATGTGGCCCTGGAGCTGACGCACGCCCGCGCTGTGCTGGAATGTCCGATCGTCGCTGCTGAGAAGATCCCAGGCGTCATCGAGGCGTTCGAGCTGGATAAGCATCTCGGCGGATGCGATGGCGAACTGCGCGTTGTTCTTATCGTTCTCCGCGGCTGCACGGTAGGCTTCAAGCGCGAGTTCCGGCTTCATGAGGCGCTCGTAGACGATGCCGCTGAAGTAATGAGCCTCGGAGTTGGTCGGTTCGAGATCGATGGCCCAGGCGAACGATTCGAGTGCCTGGTCGAGCTCACCCATCTCAAAGAAGATCCGCCCACGCAGAACATGCACACGCGGCACGGTGTCCGTCATCGCCAGGGCCTTGTTGATGCTCTTCATCGCCTTCTTGAGGTCACCGGCGAGGAACTGGCTGTGGGCCATCTCCCATTCGGTGCCTGCGCGAACCTGATCCATCCGGGTGTTGGCCTGCTGACGGAACTCTTCGGTGTATTCGCCGTGCCCGGCGGAGCAGCCCGACAGCGCCGCAGCGCCGACGGCAGACAACAGGATCGCGATGGAGAGACGACTGGCGATCGCGCGGGACGCGACAGGGCGGTTCTTGGTCATGGCAGAACTCCGGTGGAAGAGGCTCACGGAAAGAGAAGACCTCCGGCGCCGTTTCCGGTACCGGAGGTACTGTTATCGGTTCGATCAGTTGTCGAGTTCGACGCCAACCTCGGTCAATTCGGTTTCATTTTCATCGAGCTCTTCCGGGGTGGAGGTCGCCCAGAACTCGGGGTTGAAGAAGCTCATCGGCATGTTCCAGATCGCCGGGAAGAAGGCGAGCGGCCCGCTGCCGTGGAGGAAGAAGCCCTCGAACTGGGGCAACTCGTTGCCGGTCGTGTTCGTCTCCGAAGCGAGCTGCTCGTTACCGGTGGACGACTCATCCGCTCCGCCGATTTCCTGGAGATCACTCCCGAAGGCACCGCGAGCGAAGAACTCCTCGGCCTCCGCAAAGGGCGAGGTCTGGTTGCGAAGCTCCTCGAGGTAGGCTTCGAGTTCGGCGGTCACCGGATCGCTGGACGCCTGCTCACCACCGAGGGATTCGAGCTCGCCGGGAGCATTGAAGCTTCGGGAGTTGGACCCGGATCCGTCTCCGAAGTTGCCCGAAGCGACCGGATCGCCGTCGGCACCCGAGGCCTCGAGCAGGCTCTCGAGCGGCTCACCCGCGTCGGAAGCGGGATCGGCGCTGGTGACTTCGCGATTCGAGTTCTGACTCGAAGCGCCGTCGTTCTTGCCCATCGGGGAGGGAGTCTCGTCAGCTCCCGGAGCATCCGGGAAGCGGACGCCAACCTCGTCGTTGATGATGGCATCGAGCAGGCTGCGGTTGGGCCAGAAGTCCGTCTGGTTCATGAGCTGCTCACGCAGGCGGAGAGCATCGGGCTGGCGCGAGTTGAGTTCGAGCGAGCGACGCAGCAGGTGCATGGCCCGGTCGTATTCGCCCTCACGAGCGAGTCGCTCGGCCTGGACATTGAGCTGGGCGGTCTGACGCTCACGCGAGAAGGGAAGGGTTCCGTTGCGGGAACCCACGCGGACGCGTTCGGTCCACTTGACGCCCTCTTCGCCGTGAGCAAGGAGAGTGTTGTCGCTCATGATGGTCGGAGTGAGCATGAAGATCACTTCCTGGCGGTCGATGGCATCATCGTGCCCACGGAACGCCGCACCGATCAGCGGGATATCACCGAGAACCGGCACCTGCGAGCGGCTGGCGGAGTTGGTCTCCTTGAAGAGACCACCGAGCACGACGGTCGAACCATCGGGAACCGCGATGTTGGTGTTCAGCTCCTGGGTGATTTCGTCGGGGACGGTGATCGCCACGCCCTCGACATCAGTCCGGGTGTTCACCACGCCCTCCGAGACGCGCGGGGCGATCTCCAGGCGGATGATGCCTTCGTTGGAGATGAAGGGCCGGAAAGCGAGCTGCGTACCGGTATCCAGGAATTCCACGGTCTGCGTCGTCGAGGTCTCGGTCGAAGTCGTGCTCAGGTAACCGAGTTTGCGGCCGACGAGCACTCGGGCGGGCATCCGGTTCAGCGCAAGGATCTTCGGGTTCGAGAGGATCGTGGTGTCCGAAACCTCATCGAGGGCACGGATGAAAACGCCCACATCATCGGAGAAGAGAGCGGCACGGAAGTTCGCCGCACCACCGCGGAAGTTGCCGGCGGTGGACTGAATGGTCTGGAGGCTGTCGCCAACACTGGAATCATCGCCGGCGATCGCGTTCGCGATGCCGAGCGGCCCGCCAACACCGAAGAAGTCGGAGAAGTTGATGTTGCCGACCATCGAGAAGTCGACACCGAAGGCGTTCGCTTCGTTGAGGGTCGTCTGGAGGATCGTCGCCTCAACCAGCACCTGGGAAGGACGCGTGTCGAGCGACTTCACGACCTCCT
Source organism: uncultured Phycisphaeraceae bacterium (assembly GCA_964543335.1). Classification (GTDB taxonomy): domain Bacteria; phylum Planctomycetota; class Phycisphaerae; order Phycisphaerales; family UBA1924; genus JANSXG01. The sequence goes on from CAZIXS010000016.1 coordinate 21,403, forward strand.
CGATCTTTGCGATGTTCTCCTCGTAGTCAAAGACAACGAGAGTCGCACTGAGGGCGAAGTCCTCGGCGCCCGAGGGGCTGCCGTCGCTGATGGCCCACGCTTCGGGCTTGGCGTTGGCCTTGATCTCACCAACCTCGGAGAGCAGGGGCTGTACGAAGAGCGATGCATCTTCGGCGTTCAGGTAGTTGAGCTGGATGACGCGGAAAGTGGTCTTACGGTTCGCCGCATCGATCGCGTCCTGCTCGGCCTTGGTGCGGACATAGATGAAGTTGCCCTTTTCTTCCCAGGCGAAGCCGTTCACGACGAGGATCGCATCGAGCGCCTCGTAGAAGGTCACGCCGAAGAGGTTGGCGGTCACCGTGGCGCGGACATCGGGGCTGGCCACGATGTTCTTCTGCGTCTCAACGGCGAGAGCCTGCAGCACATTGGCCAGGCTCTCATCCTGCACGAAGATGTCAACCGTCATGTACTCGCTGACTTCAACTCCACCGGAGGAACCGGCCGGATCGCTGGCCTGGGCGAAAGTCTGACCGGCGCACACGGCGAGGGCGGCGGCTGCGGTGAGGCCGAGGGGGAGTCGGCGGTTGATCCACGAGTTCATGAGAGAGTTCGTTCGGCTCATCGCTGTGCTCCAGAGTTTGTCAAGAATCCTTCGATCCGGTGTGCGGCAGCACCCTGCGATCGCCAACACCGTGAGTGAGCACACTGCTCACTCGCGAGTCCGTTCCCGATCGCCTGGCGATCCGGGAAGGCCCGCATCCGGTCACGCACCGGGTCGCGGGCCAGCGTCTGCCTCTGCTCCGCGGCAGCAACCGCAGACCAAGAGACTCCGTTCTCTCCCAACCGTCGGCCAAGTCCGATCGGGATTTTGGCGGAAGCCCTGACGAACATGACGACTCGGTCGTCTCATCCGTCACAGAGTCACCCCTACTGGTGCAGTCGTTGCAGACGAAACCGGACCGCTGTTCCCCCCGGCCCACCTGGCCCGATAGCGGCCCCACCGCTGCGTATCACGAAAAAACCCCGCTTTGCTGGGTTATTGCAAATCCGGGATCGGTTTCGACTCAGTCCTCTTCGAGATCCAGCCGTTCGACGGCGATGCGTCCGGTCATGGGAGAGACATTGATGCGGAAGATGAATTCATCGTTCGCACCTCCACGAATCTCCACAAATCCCCCCTCGCTCGGCTCGTCGCTGGTCAGACCCTGGACCGGGCCACCGAGTGCATCGAAGATCAGAAGCTGATCGCCATCAAAAGACGAATTCGTGATCCGGGCTCCGCCGTATCGCTCGTGATCAAAGTCTCGGCTGTAGGGACCGACCCGATCGTCTGGGTGGAACATGGCGTGGCTGTTCAAATCCAGCAGCGGACCGTTGATCTCGGCCAGCGTGTACCCGTTACCCTCGGTGAACTCCCAGGGAGTGGAATATGGATCCACGGGTACACGCCCGAACCAGATCGCACGCCGGGACTGGTAGGCCATGGCATCCGACTGGGCGAATGTGATGTCGGCGACCGTCTGGCGAACGGCGGACTGGATCCGCAGCACACCCGTCGAGTTCATGGAAGGGATGACGAGGACCGTCGCGATGCTCAGCACCGCGACCGTCACCAGCACCTCAACGAGTGTGAAGCCCGAGCGGCATGGGTTGGTCATGAGATCGTTTCGCTTCCGGTACATATACGCAGCTCCGCGCCTCACGAGAAGATGGATTTCCGAGACCTCAGCGGCGGACGGCTCAGTCCGCGACCTTCACCTCGGGCATGGAGATCACATTCACATCGATCGGTGAGCCCAGCTTCTTCTCGATGCTGTCGAGGCGGCGATCGAGCTTCTCCAGTTCCTGAATCATCTTCAAGCGCTGGGCACCGGCGTTCGGCGGTGCGGGAACATCGCCACGCGTGGACGCCTGCGCATCGGCCGAAGTGGGCAGGAGGTCGGCGCGCTGCGTCACCGCAACCGCGAGCAGGACCGCGATGACGGTCAGCACGCGGTTCTGGTAGGACATGCGGTTGGCGGTAACGGGGGCAGGGTTACGGTCGATCATGGTCATCCTCTCCGCCCGCGGAACGCTGGGCGCCGGCATACGGTTATTCGGCCACGGGTCCGATGTGGAACCACGAGACCTCGTCCTCTACAGCATCGGAAACATTCGGGCTCCATCGCAGCACCACGCGATAAGTCCCTTGCTCGAACTTCCCGCCCAGATCCTCCAGACGGAATCCATCGATTCCGACCGCCACCGGAGCGGTCTCGACATCGGGTCTCGCTCGCCACTTAGATGAAAAGCCGGGATTCGCCGCGACCGCCCCATCGATCGGGCGGGTCAGTCGTTCGAAGTCTTTGTCATCGCGACCCGGCTGCCACCCTTGGGAAGCGGCACTGATCTGCCCGAGGAAGCGGCTGTGTGTGAGCAGGACGATCTCGGATGGATCGAGCTTTCCGTCCAGGTCGATATCACGGTGCCAGAGCACCACCTCGGTGACCCCCGCCTGATCGTTGGCATGCACCGCCACGACTTGCTTGCAGGATTGCAGCAGGATCCGAAGGGCTTCGAACGCGACGAGTCGAGCCTCGTTCTCGGGCGCTTCGTCATCGGGCAGGGATCGAAGCGTCATGCCCTGAATCGCCATGGGAACCAGGAAGAAACTCGCGGCGGTGATGACCGACGCCGCGACCAGCGTGACGATCAACTCCCCGCTCGCCAAACCAGAACGCCAGCGACCGTGCGATGGCAACGAAACCGAGTCTTGGAGATCAGATCGGGTCATGACGACCTAGGCATTACGGAACGGTTTCATTGGAGAGAAGATCATTGACGGCGTCGTACCCGGCAGCGTAGATCAGCAGGTCGCGCCCGCTCACTTCGTACAGCCAGCCGACCACCGCGGCGGTCGTCAGGTCTCTGGCTTCTTCGTAGGTGCCTTCGCCGATGTCGGTGCTCGAGGTGTAGAAGTTCTTGGGCTCCTCACGCATGTAATCCGCCGACACGAGCACACCCCAGGTACCGGCCTGAACCGGGTCGTCGGGATCGCTGGTGGGCAGAGAACCCGCGTGGTTTCCTTTGTACACCTCGATCTGGTTGGAGATTTCCTGCAGGTTTCGCTGGATGTGGGTCTTGGTTGCTTCGGTTGTCGCGCTGACAAACTGCGGGACCACGATGCTGGCAAGGATCCCAAGAATCACCACGACAATGAGGATCTCCACGAGCGTGAATGCTCTGGCTGTACGATCGGCGAACGGCGTGCTGTTCAACATCATCAGACCTCGCACTGTTTCGCGAACAAAACCTACCCAGGACCGGACACTGAAATCGACCGCCCCTCCGCGAGGAGGGCCGGTCGTTACTTCGGTTCGGTAATCGGATGAACCGACTCCGACTTGGAGATGATTAGTCTTCGTCACCAGGGGTGAACTCAACGTAGCCATCCTCGTTGGAGAGGAGGTTGTTGACGGGGTCGTAGCCGATGGCGTAGACCTCGAACTCGGTGGTGGACCAGCCCCAACCGGTGGCGGCGTCAGAACCCTGATCACCTTCAGCGAGCTGGGCGGTATCTTCACCGATGGTGCTGGTGCGGGTGAAGCCGTTGAAGGGCTCTTCCTTGAGGTACTCGCCCGAGACGAGTTCGCCCCAGCCGCCGTTATCGGCACCGCTGAAGTCGGGGTAGGAACCCTGTTCCTTCACACGGTAGAGCTCGACCTGGCTGGAGATGGTCTGGAGCTGGCTCTGGATCGCACCCTTCACCGCAGCCTGAGAGGCAGAGGTGAACTGGGGCACCACGATCGCGGCAAGAATGCCGAGGATCACGACAACAATCAGAATTTCGACAAGGGTAAAACCTGTGTTCCGCTTACGCATGCTTCTAACTCCTCAGACAGGTGCCAACACCCGAGATCGCGCGTTCGGGCCATTGGCTCGCGCGGTAGACCTGCCTGCTGGTGCGGTACTTGGGCAACGCGTTGTCTCCCACCCACACGGGCTGAGACTTGCCGAGGTTCACCCAACCCCGGCCGCGGCTCCGATCAGCGGGCAGCCGAACAGAGGCATCGTCAGAACCTCAAGCCGCCTTCAGTCCTGAACCTGCGCACAGAAAAATCTCGCCGGTAATGGCGGCAGAGCCCCCTCACCCGCGCACCGGTGGCTGCTCGCAGAGGCGAGGCCCAATAAAAAACCGCGGGCTGCACAGGCCCGCGGTCGCATCATTCAAGTCCGATAGCTGACGCCGAACTTACCGGTCGCCGAGGATCAGGGGGACGATGCGGTCGCCCGCAAGGTTCAGCGATCCAAGGAAAGCCGCGGCGGCGGTGGCCACATCACTGTCCGCGCTGTCCGCGAGCTGGATGACCCGCTGGATCTGACGGTCCTCGATCATGTTGCCGTGACGCTTGGCGGATTCCGCCGCGATGCGGATCAGTGCGATCTGCTGATCGTCGGTGGCGGACAGGGCGGCGTCCGTGATGGCGACCTGAGCACGACGCTCGTTCACATAGCTGAGCACGGTCGCCACATCGAGCTGCGTCTGGTCAAAGGTCACCGGCAGAGATCCGATCAGCGAGGACGCCGCATCGTTCACATTCAGAACGGTATTGCGACCGACCGCCAGGCGCTCGAGCAACTCGAGCGCACGCTCCGAGTAGCTCGCGGCCTCATCGTCGTCCATCGGAGCACCGGATGCACGAGTCACAACGGCGGTCACGGCGGCTTCAATCTCCGACGAGCCGATTCCATCGCGAGCAATGCGGGTCAGGTCGTCACCCTCGTAGCGAGCGCCGAAGCGGTTCACATTCTCGAAGGGCATGAGCGCGATGATGGGGGTTGCCGCGAGGCGAGCGGTGTTGCGGACGGACTCGATGAGTTCGATACCCGGCTCGTCGTCGATGTCAGAGATGATGATGTCCACACCGGGCACATCGGCGACAAACTGGGAGGCCTCCGACAGGCTCGTCACCGGGGGCAGAACGATGAATCCGAGGTCCGACAGCACCGTGTCGAACTGCTGCTGACGCTCCACATCGCGGGCGATCACCATCGCGTAGCGAGTGCCCGCGTCGTTCACCACGCTGGCCAGCGTCGGGACGATCAGTTCCGCACCACCGAACGAGGTGCGCGGATCGGCCGATGCGATGGTCATCGCGGCGTCGTAGCGAACCCGACGGTCGGGGTAGGTCAGCGCGTCCACCAGCGGGCGGGAGTCGCCCAGGCCTCGCCAGAGGTTCGCTCCGCCGGTCGATTCGTTCAGCGCACCGATCATGAGTCGGGCCATCACGGTGTCGCGTGCCTGCAGGGCCTTGGAAAGGCCCAGCTGCACCGGGGTCGAGCCGGCGGCGACAGCGTAATACTGAGCGTCACGGCGGGTCGCGGCGTATGCGGGGTTGTCGTAGCCCTCGGGCTGGTCGAGTTCGCGGCTGAAGTTCGCCTCGAGCCAGAGCGCCACCGCTTCGGCATCACCGTCATTGAGCGTGAGTGCTCTCTCGGCAAGGTTCATCGCCATCGCCTCGTGGTACACCTCGGTGTAGATGGCGGTGGGCTGGAGACCGACGGCCGGCGAGAAGGACCAGAGCAGCTGGTGACGCTCACCGGGGAAGCTGGTCAGGCTCGGAGACTCGGTGAGGTAGGACGCCGCCAGTTCGCGGTACATGGTGGACACCGGCTTGGCGGCGGCGTTCGCACCCTGAATCCGACGCATCGCACGATCGGCGGCCTCGCGAACCGCCTCGACATTCGTGCTGGCACTCAGATCGGCCAGATACGGGACGGCCATCTCGTAGCCGATCGAACCGAGGATCAGGCAGATCTTTTCCTGCACATTCGGAGTCACGCCTTCCAGAGCGGCGACGAGGGGCTTGACCGAGTCACGCCCCATGTCGATGAGCAGGCGCTGGGCTTCGCTCTGAAGCAGGCGATCGCCGTCCTGCATGAGAGGAGCGAGCAGCGAGGGAACCGCGTATTCCCCAGCCTCGATCAGGCGACCACGGGCCAGCTGGCGTGCGCGGGCGTTGCCGGTGAGCATGGCGATGTTGCGATCGATCTCGTCGAGGTCACGCGAGCGGGCCCGACGGCCTTCCTCATAAAGGCTGTACAGCTCGGCGGCGATGCCTTCGAGTTCCTGATAGCGCAGGGCACGGAGGTAGGCGGCCTCGAATCGGGATTCGAGTTGGGCGGAGTCTTCGACCACACCGAGAAATTCTTCCGCGGTCAACCCACGATCCAGAAGGGCACGGGCGTTGGCGAGGGCCAACTCCACATTGGCGGTGTTGACGAAGAAGTTGAAGTCGTCGAGCAGTTCGGCGTTTGACGGGGCATTCTGGGCGGACGCCGCGGCGTTCGTCAGAAGGACCATGGAGAGGGTGGCCGCTCCGGCCAGGCGAGCAACGGTAGAAGACGCGTTCACGAACAAGGCCACAGGCTGCTCCTCATATCGGTGCTGATCTGGTGAGATCCGCCGCCGCTCCGCGACGAACAGAAATCCGGGGTTCGGTCAGGATGTCCGGGGGCACGGGCCAGCCCGGGGTGTACATATCCGGCGGGATAGGCCCGCGAGTTCCGCAATCTACGCGGATTTGCTTTGAAGTGTCAATGAGCGGTGCGTCCGGATCGGGCCCGAAATCCGCCCAGATTCCGTCCCTCTCCCAGTTCCCCAGCACGCGCTGTTCTCAACTCTCCAGCCCCGATGGGCCCCTGGGGTCCGTTCCCCGCCCAAACTAGGCGTAATTTGCGCTGGTTCTTGTTGAACGCCGTGAAGAGGCGTTCCGGAAAGTCCGATGGTTTGGCCTGTACCGGAAGATTTGCGTACCGGCCCACCAATATCCACGAGAGAGAACGGGATCCAACACCATGGGACTGCTCGATAAAGATGTCCTCACCACAGGCGAGGTTGCCAAGATCTGCAATGTAGCCCCCCGGACGGTGAGCAAGTGGTTCGATTCTGGCCAGATCAAGGGATACCGGATTCCGGGGTCCAAGGACCGTCGCATCCCCGTCGCCAGTCTGATCCAGTTCATGAAAGACCACGGCATCCCCATGGACGGGGTCCACTCCGGGAAGCCCCGCGTGCTGATCGTCGACGACGAGCGCGAGATCGTGGACACCCTGGAGCGAGTGCTGGTCGAGCAGGCCGGGTACGAGGTCCGCAGCTCGGTCAATGGGTTTGAGGCCGGATTCGAATGCGAGCGATTCCGCCCGCATGTGATCCTCCTCGATCTTCACATCGGCGACAGCGATGCCACCTCTGTGGCCCGTTTCGTGCGGAGCCAGGACGACCTTGCCATCACGCGCATCGTCGCGATGAGCGGCAAACTGACCGATGGTCAGGCGATGTCACTGCGTTCGCAGGGCTTCGATGGCTTCCTCAAAAAGCCCTTCCAGGTTCGCCAGGTCATCCAAGAAATCGAGCGAGCCAACGCACTGGTTGCGTAAGCCTCGACCCCGCAGAGGCTTAAGCCTCTCGAATCACACTCTGAACACCGCCGCACGCCGTCTCCTCGCGGGATTGCGTGCGGCTCTCGTTTTGTGAAAATCCCGCTTGAGGTCCGGAAACGCGGGTCGCCTCCACCGGTATAGTCGGTCTCTCTGTTCAGATCGCCCACTCGGGCTGTCGTGATCGACCGACCATCCTGGAGGTTTTTATGCGTTCACCGTTCGCCACCCGTGCGTGTTCCCTCGCCTCGCTGGCCCTCCTGATACCGGCAAGCCTCGCCTCAGCGGCAGGCAATGTTGACCTCCCCCGCTTCCCCTCGATCAGCCCGGACGGCACCGAAGTGGTCTTCTCCTGGCGCGGGGACCTCTGGAAAGCCCAACTGCCCTCCCGCAACAGCGGCTCTACGGACAGCAACCTGCGTGCGGTGCGTCTGACCTCTCACCCGATGAACGAGCATCGCAGTGTGTGGTCGCCGGACGGACGCACGATCGCGTTCGAGTCCGACCGCGACGGCTATCAGAATGTCTACCTGATGAACGCCGACGGCACGAACATCCGCCAGGTGACACGTTCGGATCGCTCCTTCACGCTGACCGGGTTCACGCCAGACGGCGGCTCCCTCCTGGGACATGCTTCGCGTGAAGGGGATGTGTACCGGGCCCTGCGCCCCTACTCGGTCTCGGTCAACGGAGGTGAGATCACCCGCGTTCACGACGCGTTCGGCAACATGCCGGTCGCTTCTCCCGATGGCAAGTTCATCGCATTCGAGCGCGGCGGCTCGTCCTGGGATCGCCGCCATTACCGAGGCCCGGACGATCGCGATGTCTGGGTGTACACCATGCCCGAAGGCGATCAGCCAGGCGGATTCACCCAAGTCACGACCTGGGAAGGCAACGACGGTCAGCCCGCATGGGGCACCTCGGGCACGATCTACTTCCTGAGCGATCGCGAACTGGACACCGTCAACCTGTACTCCATCCAGATGGGGCAGCCCGATGCGCGGGCTCAGCGGCTGACCAGCTTTGAGGGTGTGGATGTCCAATCGTTCAGCGTGAACGCGGACGGTTCCAAGGCCGTGCTGCATGTTTGGGACTCGCTCTACTCGCTGAACCTCGGGCGGTCGTCCGCTTCACCGGTCGCGCTCAACATCACGGCCCCTGAGGACGAACTGACCAACTACGAGATCAAGCCCATCGGGCGCGAGGTGACCGAAGCCAGGCTCTCGCCCGACGGTCAGGTCATGGCTTACATCGCGTACGGCGAGGTGTTTGTCCGCAATGTCGATGATGACAGCCCCACCCGACGCGTCACGAACAACCACGCCCGCGAAACGGACATCGCCTGGTCTCCCGATGGCACCCGGCTGTACTTCGTCTCAGACGCCGACGGCACCCACAGCATCTACGCCGCGACGGTCACCCTCACTCGCTCAGAACTGCGCGAGTCACTCGAGAAAACCATCGGCGATCTTGGCGTATCCGGCAGCGGCGCAGCACCTGATGAAACGAGCAACGACGAGCCCCAAGCTCCCGCCGAAGCGGAAGGCGGCATCGTCGGTGATTGGAGCGGCCAAGCCACTGGCATGGCTCCAGTAACCGGCGGGGCGGAAGTCATCCCCATGACGATGCGGATTTCCCGGAATGGAACCGCGATCACCATCACACTCGAAGCGATGGATTCGACCTACACCAGCAATGTGGTCGAGTTCGATGTGTCTTCCGGATCGATCCGTGCCGAATTCACCATCGACGGTGCACTGACCACGCTCACCGGACAACTGACGGGCGACACCATGAGCGGCCAGTGGGACACGCCCGCCAATGGCTTGAGCGGCGAATGGACCGCGACCCGGGCGGTCGCAGCCGCCGAGGAGCCCGAAGCAACCGCCGAGGAGCCCGAAGCCGAAGCGAGCGAGGAGGAAACCGAAGAGCTACCCAACCGGCTGGATCCGAAGCGCTGGCACGACGCCATGCAGTTCGAAACGCAGGCGATCATCCAGACCGAGCACAATGACGCGCGAGTGACGCCGACGCCCTGCGGCACCATGGTCTCGTTCACGAGGAACATGAGCGACATCATGCTGCACGACCTCGTCACGGGCGAAGAGCGAGTGCTCATCGAGACCTGGGACATGCGTTCGGAGTGGCGTTTCTCTCCGGATGGCCGCTACGTCGCATACGCCATCAACGACATGGACTTCAACACCGATGTGCATGTCATGCCGGTCGATGGCAGCTACGGCCCGATGAACATCTCCATGCACCCCGACAACGACTACATGCCGCGCTGGTCGCAGGACGGGAAAATTCTGTCTTTCCTCTCAGAGCGCGCAGATAACCAGATCGATGTCTACCGGGTCTATCTCGACCCGGATCTGGCCTCGCTGCAAGGCAAGGAACTCGAAGCGTACTACAAGGACGCGGCGGATCAGGCCAAGAAGATCAAGCCGCTCGACCCAATCGACTTCGAAGAGCTCGCCAAGAAGCACGAAGCCGGAGAATTCGAACGCGAACAAGCCAAGGGCGAACCCCCGTTCACTCAGGACGACCTGCGTCTGGCTTACCTGCGCCTCGACCGGATGACCAATCTCGACGGATCCGAATGGAACCTCGAGATGACTCCCGCCGCGGATCGGATCGTGTTCTCAGGAGTCGTCGATGGGTCTTCGGCTCTCTGGTCGATCGACTGGAAGCGAGGCGATCGCAAGCGCCTGACCGGGACCGGGAGCGTGCAGCACCTCTCGCACGACGGCAAGAAGATCGTGCTGGTCAGCGGAAGCCAGGCCCGTACCGTGAACGCGGCGGGCGGCGCCGATTCGCTGCACGCCATTTCGTACGACATGAACATCGATCTGACTGAGCAGTCGAAGTGGAAGTTCAAGGACGCCGCTCGCACGCTCGGCATGACCTTCTACCACGACGACATGAAGGGCCTCGACTGGGACGGTCTGACCGATCGCTATGCTGAACTCGCGGCTCGCGCGCGCACTGCCCGTGAGTTCGCCGATGTCGGTGCCCGCATGCTGGGCGAACTCAACGCCTCGCACCTCGGCATCACCCCATCGTCACGAGTTTCGTCAGAGGTGAGCGTGCCCAACGGACGGCTGGGTATCGACTACACCCATACCGGCGACTCCATCCGTGTGGACCGTGTTCTGCACCAGTCTCCGGTCTCGACCGGCGCCATGGCGCTCAAAGAGGGCGACCATATTGTGATGGTGAACTTTGTCGATGTGGATCCGATGACCTCCTACGAGGAACTGCTCAAAGGTCGCATCAACGAAGAGACCGTGGTGACCGTGCATCGTCCGCTCGAGAACTTCGAGGAGAGTCGGCGTGAATCGCTCGCGGCGCGAGCAACGGATGGCATGGTGGAAATCAACCTGCTCGTCACCCCCATCTCCTACGGCCAGGAAGTCAACCTCCGGTACGACCAGTGGCAGCTGGACCGGGCACGCAAGGTCGCCGAGCTCTCTGATGGACGCATCGGGTACCTGCACATCCGAGGCATGAACATGTCCTCCCTTGAGGAATTCGAGCGGGACCTGTTCGCGGCTGGATACGGCAAGGAAGGCCTGATCGTCGATGTTCGCAACAACGGCGGAGGATCAACCGCTGACCTGGTCCTCAGCTCGATCATGGTCCGCCCCCACGCCTACACCGTGGCCCGCAACGGCGACCTGTCCTACACCGACGGGTATCCGCGTGACCGGCTGTTCATCCAGCGCTACACCAAGCCCATGAGCATGATGTGCAACGAAAAGAGCTTCTCGAATGCCGAAATCGTCTCGCACGCCTTCAAGACCCTTGAACGCGGCACGCTCGTGGGCCAGCAGACCTACGGCGGTGTGATCTCGACCGGTGCGTTCACGCTCGTGGACGGGACGCGGGTTCGCCAGCCGTTCCGTGGCTGGTATCTCCCCGATGGCACGGACATGGAGAACAACGGCGCGATGCCCGACATCGTGATCCCCCAGACGCCGGAAGATGAATCCGTCGATGCCGACGAGCAGCTGCAGGCCGCGGTCCGCGAACTGCTCGGGCGGCTGTAATCGCACGACCCGGATTCCCAAGCAAAGACAGAAAGCGCGTCTCTGTGACGCGAACGCACCACAGGAGTGAGGAACCACATGCGTAAGAAATGGACCCCCGCATTGCTCGTCGCTGCCGCGACGATGGCAAGCGGTGCCGCACTGGCAAGTGCCTCGGACATCCGTCCCGACGCCACTTTGCTGCAGTTTCCAGATGTCTCAAAGTCACACATCGTCTTCGCCTACGCCAACGATCTTTGGCTGGTGCCCCGGGAAGGCGGCACCGCCCAGAAACTCGTCTCGCCTCCGGGCGCAGAGCTCTTCCCCCGGTTCAACCCAGCAGGGGACAAAATCGCCTTCATGGGCAATTACGAGGGAGGACGCGATCTGTATGTGATCCCGATCTCGGGCAACGCGCCAACCGAACTGGCGACTCGCCTGACCTACCACCCATCGGGCGAGGTCCTTTCGGATTGGACGCCCGATGGCGAATCGGTCATCTACAGCTCGAGTGGCATGACGGGCATGACCCGCGCGCCGCAGATGTTCAAGGTCTCTCAGGAAGGCGGCCAGCCGGACAAGTTCCCGATCCCCTACGGCTCCGCTGGCGCTCTGAGTCCTGACGGCAAGTGGCTCGCCTACACGCCCAACAACCGCGACTTCCGCACCTGGAAGCGCTACCGCGGCGGTATGGCCTCGGATATCTGGCTGCTGAACCTCGAGACCTACGAGTCGGTCCGCATGACCGATTTCGACGGTACCGATACCCAGCCGATGTGGGCTCCCGATGGCAAGAGCGTCTACTACCTGTCCGACAACGGACCGGAGCACCGACTCAACATCTGGAAATACGAGATCGCGAGCAGGAAGCACACGCAGATCACGAACTCATCGGAGTACGACATCAAGTTCCCCTCGATCGGCCCCGGCCCGCGCGGCAGGGGCGAAATCGTCTACCAACTCGGTCCGGATCTGGTCCTGCTGGACCTCTCCAACAACCGCACGCGTACGGTGGAAGTGGTCATCCCCGGTGATCGCCCCACCCTTCGACCGAGGATGATCGATTTCTCCAATTACATGGCCGGCGGCTCGGTCTCTGCGACCGGCAAGCAGGTTGTCGTGGAAGCGCGGGGGGACATCTGGACGCTGCCCGCTGAAGAGGACAAGGGCATCGCCCGGAACCTCACCCGCACCAGCGGTGCCGCCGAGCGGAATCCGATCTGGTCACCCGATGGGCGCTGGATCGCCTATGTCTCTGACGAAACCGATGAGTACGAGGTGTATGTCACGCAGTCCGACGGCAAGGGCGAGACCCGCCAGCTCACCTCGGGCGGCAACTATTGGCGCTACCTGAGCACCTTCTCGCCCGACTCGAAGCACATCGTGTTCACCGACAACACGGGAGCCGCGTATTTGCTCGATGTCGAGACCGGCGAGCACAAGGAGATGTTCACAGACCCCTGGGGAAACACGCCCTCGATCTCCTTCTCACACGACAGCAAGTGGATCGCCACGGCCCTCTCGCTCGATAGCGGCATGAACGCGGTGTACCTCTACGACATCGAGAACGATGAACTGCACCAGGTGACCCGCGGCTTCTTCAACGCGAAGGATCCCGCGTTCGACCGCGAAGGCAAGTTCCTCTACTTCGCCTCCTCGATGAACTTCGTACCCGAGTACTCGGCGATCGACTCGACCTTCATCTACACCAACAGCGATCGGATCCTTGCCGTCCCGCTCAACGGTGAAGTGGAGAACCCGAACCTGCCCGAACTCGACGAAGAAACCTGGGAAGAGCCCGAGGAAGAGACCGCGGATGAGGCCGAAGGCGAGGACGCCGAGGCGAGCGATGACGCGGCATCCGAGGAGACCACAGACGAAGCCGAAAGCAACTGGGACATGGACCACCCGCTCTTCGGCAAGTGGAACGGCACGATGAGCGGCTTCGCCGCGATCGGCTCTCCCGAAGACACGATCCCCCTGTCGCTCACCTTCTTGGTGGACAAGGATGGGAACATCACCGGCACCGCCGAGGTGATGGGCGAGAGCGATGAATTCGATGGCGAACTGCGTTTCAACGCGTCCACTGGTGAGTTCTACTCCGAATCCAGCGAGCAGGGGATGACCTCGATCCTCAAGGGCACCGTAAACGGTGACTCGCTTTCCGGGACATGGCAGCTCGTCGAGATGGGCGTCTCCGGAACCTGGAGCGTGACCCGCAGCACGCGTGAACTCTCCGACGAGGAACTCGAAGGCGCCAGCAGCGCCGGCGGGTCCTCGGACGAGCCCGTCGTGATCGATCTTGACGGCTTCGAGTCGCGAGCGATGCTCCTCCCGGTGCCCCCCGGTCTGTACGGCGGCCTGAGCGTCAACGACAAGAACCAGCTGCTGTTCATGTCGATGGGCGAAGGAATTCCTTCGATCAAGCTCTTCGACATCACCGATGAAGACGGCAGCGTGAAGAATGTCGTCTCGGGCGTGGGTGGCTATTCGATGTCCGGCGATGGCAAGAAGCTCGCCGTGCAGGGCCCCTCGGGGGCCTCAGTCATCAGCGCTGCCTCCGGTCAGTCGTTGGCCAAATCGGTGCCAACCGATTCGATGATGGCCAAGGTGGACCCGCGAGACGAATGGGAACAGATCCTTCGCGACGCGTGGCGTATCCAGAGGACCTTCTTCTACGACCCGGGGCTCCACGGCGTGGACTGGCAGGGCGTGTACGATCGTTATGCCGCCATGCTTCCCGATTGCAACACGCGCGAGGATGTCAGCTTCCTGATCCGCGAGATGATCTCCGAACTCAATGTCGGTCACGCCTACTACTGGGGCGGCGACGGTGAATCGCAGCCGATGATGAATGTCGGCCTGCTCGGCGCAGACTTCTCGCTCGACTCCGACGATCAGGGCAACGAGGCTTATCGGGTATCGCACATCTACGAAGGCGCCCCGTGGGACGCCGACGCGCGTGGTCCCCTGAGCCAGCTCGGGGTCGAGGTCTCGGTGGGCGACTACATCCTCGCGGTCAACGGTGTGGAAATCGACACCACAAAGGACATCTTCGCGGCACTCGTCGGCACCGCCGGCAAGACGACGCTGCTCACCGTCAGCGATCAGCCGTCGTGGGGTTCTGAGAACGAACGCGAAGTCGTGGTCCGCCCCGTCGGATCCGATACCGATCTCCGCTACCGGTCGTGGATCGAAACCAACCGCCGCTATGTCGAAGAGGTCACCGACGGCAAGATTGGCTACATCTACGTGCCGAACACCGGCGTGGACGGCCAGAACGACCTATTCCGTCAGTTCTACGGCCAGATCGACAAGGAAGGCCTGATCATCGATGAACGCTGGAACGGCGGCGGCCAGATCCCGACCCGCTTCATCGAACTGCTCAACCGTCCGCGCACCAACTACTGGGCCCGCCGCCACGGCAAAGACTGGCCATGGCCCTACGACTCCCATCAGGGAGCGCAGGTCATGCTCATCAACGGCCTCGCCGGTTCCGGTGGCGACATGTTCCCCTGGCTGTTCCGCGAGAATGGCCTCGGTAAACTCGTCGGCACCCGGACGTGGGGTGGTCTGGTCGGCATCTCCGGCAACCCCACCCTGATCGACGGCGGCTACACCGCTGTGCCCACCTTCGGCTTCTACGAGAAGGACGGCACCTGGGGCATCGAAGGCCACGGCGTCGATCCGGACATCGAGGTCATCGATGACCCGGGCCTGATGATCGACGACGGGAATCCAGCGACCGTCGAGGACCCG
>CAZIXS010000017.1:0-33042 GCA_964543335.1 uncultured Phycisphaeraceae bacterium
GCCGCTGCCGTCGCCCCGTGCTCGGTTCCTCCAACCGCCCGCTCAAGTCGCTGACCGACATGGTCAAGGGCAAGCAGGGTCGCTTCCGCGAGAACCTGCTCGGCAAGCGTGTGGACTACTCGGCCCGTTCGGTCATCGTCGTGGGCCCCGAGCTCAAGCTCCACCAGTGCGGCCTGCCCAAGAAGATCGCCCTCGAGCTCTACCAGCCCTTCATCATCCGCAAGCTCAAAGAGCACGGCCTGGCCGACACCCTCAAGTCCGCCAAGCGCATGCTCGAGCGTCGCGACGCCGAGGTCTGGGACATCCTCGAAGAAGTCATCGACCAGCACCCCGGGCTGCTCAACCGCGCTCCCACCCTTCACCGCATGGGTATCCAGGCCTTCGAGCCGGTTCTCGTTGAGGGCAACGCCATCAAGGTGCACCCGCTCGTCTGCACCGGCTTCAACGCCGACTTCGACGGCGACCAGATGGCGGTCCACCTGCCCCTGTCCGTCGAGGCGCAGTCCGAGGCGCATGTGCTCATGCTCTCGACCAACAACGTGTTCTCGCCGGCCAACGGTTCGCCGATCATCTCGCCGTCGCAGGACATCGTGCTCGGCGTGTACTTCCTGACCATGGAGCGTCGCGAGGCGGAAACGGATCCGACCAAGATCCCGCACTTCAAGGACTCGCACGAAGCGATCCTCGCGTACGACATGGGCAAGATCGGCGTCCACGATCCGATCCTGATCCGCCTGCCCCGGTTCAACCAGCAGGTCACCAGCCAGGGCGGCGTTCCCGAGCCGATGCCCAAGAACGGTCGCGTTGTGACCACCGTCGGGCGCGTGATCTTCGGCGACATCCTGCACCCCGGTATGCCGTTCTACAACTGCGCTCTGGGCAAGAAGGGCGCGGCCCGCGTCATCGACGATACCTACCTCTACTGCGATCGCGGAGCGACCATCGAACTGCTCGACCGCCTGAAGGAGATCGGTTTCCGCTGGTCCACCCTCTCGGGTGTGTCCTTCGGCGTCACCGACCTTCGCGTGCCGGACAAGAAGCTCGAGCTCCTCGCCGAATCGCAGAAGAAGGCCGACAAGATCAAGAAGAACTACGAGCGCGGCCTGATCACCGCTCGCGAGCGTTACAACCAGATGCTCGACATCTGGGCGCACTGCCGCGAGCAGGTCACCAAGGCGCTGATCGAGACCCTCAAGAACGACCGGCGCGACCCGGTGACAGGTGAGTACACCTCGATCGAGAAGAAGGAAGGCGTCGCCTACGCGAACCCCGTGTTCGTCATGTCCGACTCCGGCGCACGCGGCAACACCAGCCAGATGCAGCAGCTCGCGGGTATGCGTGGTCTGATGGCCAAGCCCTCGGGCGAGATCATCGAGACTCCCATCCGCGCGAACTTCCGCGAGGGCCTGACCGTTCTCGAGTACTTCTCCTCCACCCACGGCGCCCGCAAGGGTCTGGCCGACACCGCGCTCAAGACCGCCGACTCCGGCTACCTCACCCGCAAGCTCTGCGATGTGGCCCAGTCGGTCATCATCAACGAGTACGACTGCGGCTCCAAGCGCGGCATCACCAAGCGTGCCATCTACAAGGGCGAAGAGATCGATGTCCCGCTGTCGCAGCAGATCATCGGTCGCGTTTCGCGCCAGAACATCGTTAACCCCATCACCGACGAGGTCATCGTTCGCGAGAACGAGATGATCACCGCCAAGATGGCCGAGAAGATCGAGCAGCTCAACATCGATTCGGTAGTCGTGCGCTCGCCGCTCACCACCGACTCCCGCTTCGGCTGCTCCGTTCTCGACTACGGCATGGACCGCTCGACCGGCCAGATGGTCGAGCCGGGTATGGCGGTCGGCATCATCGCCGCCCAGTCGATCGGTGAACCCGGTACGCAGCTCACCATGCGGACCTTCCACACCGGCGGTGTGGCCACCACCACCCTCATGGACACCGACCTGCGCGCGAGCCAGGGCGGCACCATCGAGATCAAGGATTGCAACGAAGTCGAAGTCGAAACCGAAGACGGCGGCAGCGTCCTCGTGTCGCTCAAGCGCAACGGCCAGATCAGCATCCTCGATGCCAAGGGCCGCGAGCTCGAGAAGCACAAGATCCCCTACGGTGCGGAAATCCTCATCCGTGGCGGCGAACCGGTGAAGAAGGGCGATCAGCTGGTCCGCTGGGACCCGCACCGCACGCCCATCCTCGCCGAGAAGGGCGGCTTCGTGGAGTTCGTCGATATCGAGCTCAACGAAACCGTGCGTGAAGACGACGCCGGCGCGGGCCAGAAGGTCCTCACCGTCATCGAGCACAAGGGCGAGAAGCACCCGGCGATCAATGTGGTCGACAAGGACGGCAACATCCTCGACTTCCACTACCTGCCCGCCAAGGCCCGCATCGAAGTGACCGACGGCCAGGAGATCAAGGCCGGTCAGATGCTCGCCCGCCAGCCGCGCGGCGCGTCCGGTTCGTCGGACATCACCGGCGGTCTGCCCCGCGTGACCGAGATCTTCGAGGCCCGCAAGCCCAAGGATCCCGCGGTTCTCGCGGAAATCTCCGGCAAGGTCGAGATCCATTCCGACAAGCGCAAGGGCAAGATGACCATCCGCGTCATCTCCGATGCCGGCCTCGAGAAGGATCACCATGTCCCTCAGGACCGTCACCTGCTCGTGCACTCCGGTGACACCGTCAACGCGGGCGATCCGCTGATCGACGGGCCGCTCGTGCCGCACGACATCCTGCGGATCAAGGGTGAGGAAGCGCTCTGGGCTTACATGATCGACGAGGTTCAGAATGTGTACCGCGCTCAGGGCGTGACCATCGATGACAAGCACATCGAAGTCATCGTGGCGCAGATGCTCCGCAAGGTTCGCGTCGAGAACCCCGGCGACACCGACCTGCTCCCGCACGAGGTGATCGACAAGGTCGCCTTCCGCATCAAGAACCAGGAGATCATGGACATGGGCCGTATCTCCGATCCGGGTGACACCGGGCTCGCGCTCAACGCGCTGGTCAGCAAGGCGGAACTCCGCGAGGCCAACGCCCGCGCCGAGTCGGAAGGCAAGCAGCCGGCCAAGGCCAAGCGTGCCAAGGCCGCCACCGGTCGTACCCTGCTGCTGGGCATCACCAAGGCCTCGCTGCAGAGCGAGTCCTTCCTCTCCGGTGCGTCCTTCCAGGAAACCACCAAGGTGCTCACCGAGGCTTCGCTCAAGGGAGCGATCGATGAGCTGGTCGGCCTCAAGGAGAACGTGCTGCTGGGTCACCTGATCCCCGCCGGCACCGGCTTCCGCCCGTACCAGAACATCAAGATCAAGTACCTCGCCGAGCCGCCGACCTCCGCCGCCGCCGATGAAGACTCCATGTACGCCGAAGCCGCCGAGGCCGCCGAGGCGCTGGGTGCCGACACTTCCGACGCGCGTCAGTCGCTGTCGGTCGAAATGGGCGATGTGCTCATCGGCGATTCCCGCATGCAGGAGAACTGATCAGCGGATCGGTCAACCCAAATTGAACCACGCGGGCTCGAAAGGGCCCGCGTTTTTCATGACCGACTTTTACGGCCCGCCATGACATGGATCGGAGCGCGGTCGGTCGCTCAGGATGCGTTGGCATCGGATCGGACAAAGGTGCCCTTGGCCACATCCTTCACGACACCGGGGAATTTCAGCACCCGCCCATGGCACGCGACGTACACACCGGGCGGTGCGAGTTCGGTCGCGAGCAGCGCTTCGGTCAGGTTCTGGAGAGCATCGCTCCGCTTCATTTCAAACGGGCGCATCGCCCCGGTGAGGACGACGGGAACGCTGAGGGTGTCCCCGAGGTGCTTGTGCAGGGATTCGCCGGTGATGCTCAGCGTGTCCGTGCCGTGGAGGATCACCACGCCGTCGCTGAGAGTCATCGCCGCCCGCGTGGCGTCGAGGATCATCTGGCGGTCGGCGTCGGTGAGTTCCAGGCTGTCCTTGCTCATCAGCTCACGGATGTGCACTCGCGTGTCGGCGAGGCGGAGCCGGGTGATCATCCGCTGGACGATCGAGCCGCGGTTGGAGAGCTGCTGGGCGATCTCATCGTAGGTCTTCTCGATGGTGCCGCCGGTGGTGATCAGTTCGACATGACGCATGGCGGCCAGTGTACCCGCTCGCCGCGCCGCGTTACCCGAGCCGGTCCCGTGCCGGGCAGTCGCCGATGGGGACCGGCTGCCCCGAATGATCGACCGCGACCAGAACCACTTCGGCGCTGGTCACATCGATGGTCTGGTCGGCTTCGGGGCGGAACGCCCGCACGCTGACCCGGACGGTCAGCGAGGTCCGCCCGACCCGGGTCGTCTGGGCGTACAGACTGAGCACATCGCCGACGAGCACGGGCTTGTGGAACTCCACGCCGTTGAAAGCCACGGTGACGTACTTGTGGTTCCGCTGGCGCAGCGCCTCAACAAAGGCCGCCTCGTCGATCAGTGAGAGGATGACGCCGCCGAAGATCGCCCCCTGCGGATTGGTGTGGGCGGGCATCATGACGGTGCGGATCGCGACTTCGGTGTGCGGGTGCTGTGTGTTCACAGGGCAAGCGTAGCACCTCGGGAACCCAAAAAGACAGCCCGCCCCGCGCTGTACACGCGGGACGGGCCTGGATGCTCATGGTGCGGAGGTCGTGCGCTTACGCCCGACGACGGCGGGCGGCGAAAGCTCCGGCCAGACCGATCATCGCCAGCGAACCCGGTGAAGGAATCGCATCGATGAAGACGCCAGCGGTCAGTGGCGTGTCCTCGTTGCCAACCAGGCCAAGGGCGAACACGGAGTACACCGCGTTGTTGTCCACGGCGATGCCGGGCAGATCCAGCACCACATCGCTGGTCCCCGCAAGGCGGACCTGCAGGTCGTAGATGCCTCCGGGCACGCTGAGGTAGCCCTCGGAGGCGGCGTTGCCGAACTCGGTCCCCGCAAAGAGAACGGTTCCGTCGGTCAGTGTGATGTCCACCGCCGGTGCGTTGGGCGAGGCGTGCACGAACCGGATGCGAGCGTTGGTCGGATCGAGCGTGTTGTCGTCGATCAGCACCAGCGGCTGGATGTTTGCAAGCGTCCCGATCGCGGCGATGGTGTAATTCGTGTTGTCCATCAGCGAAAGGCCGTTGACATCGATCACGCCCGGGGCCATGCCGCCGGTTGGAACGACATCGATGTCGTACGAACCGCCGGGCACCGCGACCGGCCCGACCGCTTGGCCAAAGCTGAAGTTGGTGAAGGCAGGCACATTGCCGCCGTTGACGAGCACATCCACCGCCGGGGCGTCCGGCGAGGCGTGGATGACGCGAACACTGGCGTCGGCGAATGCCGCGCCGCTGAACGCCAGAATCGCTGCTGCACTGAGAATCGTCTTCATGTCTGACTCCTGAACAGTGTGCTCGGACCAGTCGCCCGAGCGATTCTCACTCCTCCCAAGTCGGGCGAGGGTGGCGGCGTGGACGGTGACGGCCGCTCCCGTCTCCTCGCCTGGCCCCCGCCCCACACAGCAGACCGACACGGTCGGGGCGAGAGACAGACCGCCCCCGAGCTACACTGAGGTCTTTGCTGCCACAGTGCATCGTGCTGTTGGTGAGGATGTAGAATCAAAAGCCGAGAAGTCGAGCCCGTTGCGCGTCCGAAAAAAAGTGGCAAAGCCCTTGAATCCAAAGGACTTACGAACGCGACACGGGTGCTGAGGCAGGTTTTCAGGGGATACCATGAGACTGATTGTCGTCCGACACGGAAAAACACATCGGGATCCCCCTGATCAATCTCCCGGTCGTGACGAGGACCGGCTGCTGAAGCCGCGCGGGATTCGTCAGTCAAATTTTCTAGGCGAACATTTCACACAACTCGAACACCGGCCACGACTTATCGTCTCCAGCGGCATCGAGCGGGCGATTACGACGGCCAAGTTGATCAACGACCACCTCGGGGTTGAGCATCGCGTAGACCCGGTGCTGGAGTTCGGGCCGACCCCGTCGCAGGCCATCGAGGCGGTGACCGGACATGCGCGGGACTCGGGTGTGGTCGACGACCCTGGAGGCATCTTGGCGGTCGGGCACAACCCCCAGAGCGAAGGCATCCTCGCGTTGCTGCTGGACGGGCCCGGTGGTGGCGGATACCGCGTGCGAACTGGTGAGGCGTTCGCGCTGGAGATCGATCCCGAACAGCCGTTCGGGACGGCGCGGCTGCTGTGGTCGAAACGGTTGGAAGACTGATCACGCCCTCGCCGCGATCGCTCCATGATCGAACGCCGGGCAGCGGTCGATGGCGTTCTGCAGATCACTGCGTGTGGCATCATCCAGCCGATCGGCTACGCCGAGCGTTTCATAGGTGTCCAGCAGCGACTTCGCCCACAGCCCCCGATAGACCGCATCGGTATCGATGATCGGGCGCCCGAGGATGTCTTCGAGCATCGCGCGGGTGTAGGTCGGCTTGGTGTTCGCCGTGGACTTGGTGCCGTACTGGTTGAGGTTGGAGGCGAAGATGCCCGCGGCGCTGACGGGGAGGAAGTCCTCGTAGCGGAGGCCTTCGTAGTCGGCGTAGCCCAGGTCGATCAGTTCGTGGATGTCCGTGGTGGTGATGCTGCCCGCCGCGGCTTTGCCGGCGGCGGTGGGGGAATAGAGGCCGTAGACCAGCCCGGCTTTGAGCAGTTCGGGCAGGGTCTTGGGGAAGTCGGCGAAGTGCGAGGCGTACTCGGTTTCCGCGGCTTCGAGGCTTGCCGGGCGACCGGCGGCGTTGCCCTTCGCGGCTTCGGCGTCGGTGAGGCAGCGGTCGTAGAGCGTGCGCCCTTCGGTGGTGGTCGCGTAGAAACGCTGCTCGATCTCGCCGAAGCGGGCGGTGTGGACGGTGTCGATGGTGGTGCCGTTGGGGTTGGTGAAGCGGACGGGCTCGGTCAGGGCCTTGTAGGCGTCCTGGCGGAGGAGCACGGGCGTGTCCCACGACGGGCCCTCGGTGGAGTCCTTGAAGCCTGAGTGATCGAGTTTGGTCAGGTCGAGGTCGGGTTGGGAGAGGCGAGCGGTGACCTTGTCCGCCGTGGCTTCGATGGCGTTCGGAGCCGGAGCGGTGTGCGGATAGGCATCGATCTCGGCGGTGCTGAGGTGTTTGAAGCTGAGCTTGAGGTAGTCGCGATCCACGCGCTCGGCGAAGCGGGTGAGGACGGTGACGGCTCGTTCACGGAACAACTCAGGGCTCATCTCACCCATGCAGCGCTTCATCGCCGCGGTGTAGAGGTCCATGCAGAGCGTGTTGGGCGTGAGGTGGTTGAGGTGGTGAGACTCAAAGCAGGCGATATCCGCGGCGATCTTGAAGCCGGATTCGCAGAGGTCAGTGTAGAGCTGGTGGTCGCGCGCGGCGCCGGTCCACTTGAAGATGCGATCGGTGGCGTGGCGGATGAGTTCGACCGCGTCGGATTCCGACAGACCGCCCTGCGTTTCGGATTTCTCGATGAGCCGCTTCGCGCCGTCCTGGAAGACCTGGCGGGTGGAAAGCAGTTCCTCGATGCGGGCCCGGGTGGTGTCGTCGAAGTAATCGGTCTGGAGCAGCGAGGTGAACACGCGGTGCTCGGGGCCGATGGTCGAGCGAAAGGCGGTGGCGACGATCGGCTGGCTCTTGGCGCCGACATCGGTCATGTCGTAGTAGTTGTGCGGCTCCATCGCGAAGCAGGCGAAGAAGCGGGCGATCCAGCGGTACTCGTCGTTGCGCCCAATGCGGATCGCGCCGTGGCGCTCGGAGCTGGTCTTCTCGAGCTGCGCATCCGAGACGGAAAAGCCAGAGAACATCTGCGCGAGCAGGTCGCAGACGGCGCGGTTGGTCACCTGGTTGACGAGAAGAGATTTGTCGTACAGCGGCACTTCCTTGCCGAACATCGTCGAGAGTTCGGCGAAGAGGCGGTTCTGCATGTCGATTCGGTCGGCGTAGGCGGTCATGGTGAGGTCCGTGGCAGGGAGCGCGGAGAAGAAAGTCCGACATCCATTCTAACCCTGAATCGGCGAAAGAGCCCCTGAACTGAGGGGAATCCTGTGCAGGGGACCCGCTCAGGGGACTGGGTTTACCGATATTTTTCCATTTCGGTGAACCCCGACGAGACCGACCACCTACAGGTGGAGGACGCGGACCATCTTCTCAAGCGAGGCCGATGCCTCGCGGCAAGTCCGCCCTGCGATCGGAGTTCACCATGGTGTCTGTACGCTCGAATGATTCTCGCCCCCATTCCCGCCGCGCGACGGGGCTGGCCCTTCTTGCTGGCTTGGCGGTTTCCTCGCTGGGAGTTCTGGCGTGGGCGTCGGGTGATTCGGTGACTGAGGATGCCGCCAAGGCTCCTGCGGCCCAGCCGATCACGGTGCAGGTTGGCGATACCACGCTGACGGTTCCTGGGACGGACGGCTCCACGAGGCTGGTTCTCCCCGACGGGCGGGTGCTCACGCTGACGGTCGCGCCAGCCCAGGCCTCCCTGCCAACGGTGTTCGAGGTGGTGTTTGTTCTGGATACGACTGGTTCGATGTCCGGGCTGATCGAGGGTGCGAAGCAGAAAATCTGGGCGATCGCATCGCACATCCAGCAGGCGGAGAACAAGCCGGAAGTCCGCATGGGCATGGTGGCCTACCGCGACCGGGGTGATGTATATGTGATCAAAGTCACGCCGCTGACTTCGGACATCGATGCGGTGCACGCTGACCTGATGCAGTTCCAGGCGAACGGTGGCGGCGATACCCCCGAGTCCGTGAACGAGGCGTTGAACCGCGCCTTCGGCGAGATGCAGTGGTCGCCCGACGAGCATGTGGTCCGGCTGGTGTACCTCGTCGGTGATGCGCCGCCGAAGGAGTACCCCAACGATGTGGCGTACATGACTTCTGTACCTCAGGCCAAGCAAAGCGGGATCACCGTGCACGCGATCCAGTGCGGCAACATCGGCGGCACCGAGGAGCACTGGCGGCAGATCGCTCAACTCGGGGGCGGCTCCTACGCGCGGGTCGAACAGAGTGGCGGCGCGGTGATCATCCAGACGCCGTACGACAAGGAACTTTCAGAACTGAACCACAAACTGACGGAAACGATCATTCCGTACGGCCGGATCGAGGACCAGCGCTTTGCCATGTCCCAGATGCGGGTGGCTGTCGAGCTCGATCGGGATGCCTCGATGAACTCCAACGCGGACCGCGCTGAGTTCCGGGCCCTCAACACAGACCGGATGCTCGGGCGGGCCGATCTGACCACGCAGATCGTCAGCGGCATCGTCACGATCGAGGGTGTGAATACGGAACTGCTGCCCGAAAACCTGCAGAAACTCGATGCGGCCGAGCAGATCGCCTACATCACAGTTCGCATCGAGAAGCGGGTGGATGTACAGAAACGCATCGCAGAGATCGCCGCCAAGCGAGCGGAGTGGATCCGCGAGAATGGCGCTGCGCTGGGTCAGAACGACGGCTTTGACGATTTCATCGCCAAATCAATCCAAGATGCGCTGCGAGACCGAGTCGAACAGTCGGACGACAAGGCCGAGACCAAGCCGCAAGAGCCCAAGGCTATTTCCGAACGCTGAGAAAGCGTCGCCATCGCGGTTGGGCTGACCGACCGGTCGCGCCGGGGATGCTGGCGATCGCGGCTCGGTCGGTGCGCTCGACGGTGATGAAGCTGTCTGGGGCGAGCTCGCCGATGAGCGTGATGGTCTTGCTGAGTTCGCGGCGCTTGATGGCCAGGAACGCGATCTCGACGGGACCGTTGCGGCCTTCGCCGCTGACCCGCGTGACGCGGTGGCCGTGCTCTCGGAGTTTGCCCGACAGATCGACATCGAGGTGGCGGTTGACCACGCGGAGCATCCGGTGGCCGATGGCGATTTTCTCTTCGATGGTCATGCCGACAAGTGTGCCGGTGGCGAAGCCCGCGCCGTAGGCGATGAGCGCGTACGGGTTGTTGAGGTACTTGATGACGCCGCCGACGGCGAGGGCCCAGACGATGACCTCAAAGAAGCCCATGACGGCGGCGATGAAGCGGTGGCCGTTGATCACGAAGATCATGCGCACGGTGCCGATGGAGACATCGACGATGCGTGCGAAGTAGATGAGGATGGGAATGTACCACTCCATCGGAGTATCCCTGTCTGATTCCGAGGCAAGAAAAGACCCGGTCGGCAGGACCGGGTCCGATCAGCTGAATGTGCGGGTGGAACTGATCGGGATCAGTCCTCGCCCTGAGCCTTGGTGAATCCCGGTTCGCCGTCGAACTCGGGCAGGCGCTCGACATGGACCCAGCGCCAGGTCTGTCCGATGCGCTGGAGCATGTCGAGCAGGTCGGCCTCGGTCATGGCCTGGGCCTTGTCCCGCATGACGAAGCGGCAGCGGTGGTGGTCGACGCCATCAAATGCCGCGGCGGCGACGGGGTACACCTGCGTGCCGCGGTTGGAGATCATCTTGAGGGTGAGGTTCGAGCCTTCGGCGATCTTGTGGAGACTCTCGCCGATCACATCGGGCATCTTGCCGCTTTCGATGAAGATGTCGGCGCCGACATCGCGACGGCTGCTGACTTTCACGAAGTCCAGGTCGGAAGAAACCTTGGGCATGTTGATCGGCGTGTAGTCGCGATCGACGAGCTTGTCGGAACGCTTGCCGAGGTTGGCGATGATCTCTTCGGTGAAACGCTTGGTGCCGACGGACGGGCGGCCCTGGGCGATGTCGCCGGTGAGGGCCTTGCCCTCTTCGAGCGTGACATAGAGCGCGTGCTCGATTTTGTCGGCGGTTTCAAACTCGCCGAAGTGGCGGAGCATCATCACGGCCGAGAGCAGGAGGGCGGTCGGGTTGACTTTGTCCTGGCCGGCGATGTCGGGGGCCGAGCCGTGGACGGCTTCGAACATGACCGCCTGATCGCCGAGGTTCATCGAGGGGGCGAGGCCGAGGCCGCCGACGAGACCGGAGGTCAGGTCGGAGACGATGTCGCCGTTCATGTTGGTCGAGACGATGATGTCGAAGGTCTCGGGGCGGATGACGAGCTGGTGGCAGGCGTTGTCGATGATGATGTGGTCGGAAGTGAACTCGGGGAATTCCTTGGCGACATCTTCGAAGGTGGACTTCAGGAGGCCTTCGGTCTTCTTCATGATGTTCGCCTTGGTGGCGCAGGTGACGCGCTTGCGTCCGAGCGAGCGGGCGAGTTCGAAGGAGAGACGGGAGATCTTCTCGCAGCCCTTGCGGGAGATGAGCTTGAGGCACTGGGCGACGCCGGGGGACTGCATGTGCTCGATGCCGGCGTAGACATCCTCAACGTTCTCACGGACGACGATCAGGTCGATGCCGCGTCCGGCAAAGGGCCCGCCGACGTTCGGCAGTTCCTTGCAGGGGCGGATGTTGCCGTACATCTCGAAGAGCTTGCGGAGCGTGACATTCGCGCTCTTGCCGCCGAAGCCGACCGGGGTCTCGAGCGGACCCTTGAGCGCAACGCGGTTGGCGTCTATGGAGTCGATGGTGTCCTGCGGGACGCCGGAGGCGATGCCGCCTTCGAAGGCCTCCTTGCCCGCGACCGCGTCATCCCAGTGGATGTTGGCACCGGCGGCGGCGAGGATGTCCTTGGTGGCGCTGGCGACCTCGGGGCCGACGCCGTCGCCGGCAATCATGGTGACTTTGTGGGCGGTGGCGGTCGCGGGGTTGGACATGGCGCGGATCCTTCGGGGATTCGGGGTTCGTGAGGGTTGTGGAGGGCCGGGCATCGGCGCACAAAAGCGGCAGCCCGGGGGCGGGCATAGTACCGCAAGACGGGGTGTGGCTGGGCTGGTCTGGGGCTGCGGACAGAGCGTTTAGGCCGGGTTTTGCGGATCCTTGCCCGTCGCGGCGAAAGCGAGGTCGTCCCCCACATCGGCGACCTTGGCCTGACCCTTCTTGTCGAGCAGACTGACGACGATCGCGACGACGAAACCGATCACGCAGGAAGGCAAGAGCACATCCAGCCCGCCGAGATAGCCGACCCAGTCGTCGTGACCCATCGCCTCGAAGATCGGCGGCAGCCCGAACTTGAAGAACGGGACCCCGAGGAAGCCAGCGACCATCGCGCACTTGGCGCCGAGGGAGGTCAGTTTCGACCAGAACAGGCTGAGGATCATGGTGGGGCAGAAGGTCGCGGCGATGCCGGACCATCCGAAGATGATCGTCCAGAAGATGCCCTGTTCCTTGTCGTAGAGCATGATCCCGATGCCCATCGCGAAAGCGATCAGAGCCAGGATGACCGTGAGCTTGCGGCTGGTGGAGACGAGCCGCTCATCGCTCATGTCGGGGTGACGGGTCTTCTGCCAGTAATCTCGAACCGCCGCAGAGGAGGCGACGACGAGCAGGGAGTCGATCGTGGACATGATCGCGCTGAGAACCATCGCGATGAACAGACCGGTGAAGAAGGCGGGGAGGAGGACTTCGGCCATGTGCGGCAGAATTGAGTCCTGTGCGCCGCCGACGGTCGGGCTGCCGGGTGCAATCTCCGCCGGGAGAAACAGGGCGCGTCCGAGGATGCCGATGCACACCGCGCCACTGAGGGCGAGCGTGGTCCACGCCACGGCAACGGCGGTGCCTTTGTTGATCTCCTTCTCCGACTTGATCGAGATGAAGCGGACGAACACCTGCGGCGAGCCGAGGAAGCCGATGCCGATGGCGATGAAGCCGAGCACGATGAAGATACTGCCGGCGTTCCAGCCGCCGGTTCCGGAGACCTGCTCACCGGCCTCGTTGGCCGGAGCGGGGCCGTGCAGCGTGAGCAGGTCGGGGTTGATGGTCTGGATTGACTCGATGACATTCGTGATCCCGCCCGCCTCGAGCAAGGCGACGATCGGCAGGAAGACGAGCCCGAAAAGCATGAGTGTGCCTTGGAAGACATCGGACCACACCACGGCGGTGAATCCGCCTTGCGTGATGTAGAGCAGCACGACCGCGAAGCCGAACGCCGCGCCGACATAATGGTTCCAACCGAGAAAATCGTTGAACGCTCCGCCGGCGGCGTGCACCTGAGCCGCGGCGTAGATCGGGACGAAAATGACAAGCGCACCCGCGGCGATCAGTCGGAGCCAGTGCGAGGTGTCACGGAAGCGAGATTCGAGATAATCCGGGACGGTGAGCGAGTCGTACTTGTCGGTCAGGCGCTTGAAGCGCTTGGCCATGAACAGCCACGCCCCCGCGACGCCGATGATTTCTCCGAGCACGACCCAAAAGGCTTGCACTCCGACGGCGAAGCCCATGCCCGTGAGGCCCAGCAGCAGCCAAGCCGATTCGCCGGTTGCGCGGCTGGAGAAGGCGACATTGATGAACCCGAGCCGCTTGCCCGAGGCGAAGTAGTCGCGGATGTCGTGCATCTTCTTCGAAGCCAGCCATCCGATGATGAGCAGGGCTCCGACATACAGCGCGATCGCGATCAACTTGCCTGTCATGTGCGTCCTTCCGAGGGCTCAGCGGGGCGGTGTTCTCCTGGGCGGGCGTGAGGATTTCCTACACGCGCGCAGATAGGCACGCACCATAGCGGGATGGTGCGCTGCGTGCAGAAAATCACGAAGTAGAGGTCAGTCCCCGTGCTTCTCGCGAAGGCGAGTGCTCAGGCGCAGGAGAAGCTGGGTCCGCTCAAACTCGTCGAGGACTTCCTGCAAGACCGCACGGACCGGGTCAGCCGGTGGCTCGGCGAGGACCACGCCAGCGCCGGCGTCCGGCAGGGCCTTGCGGGCCATCGAGCGGTACCGACTGAGCGTGCGGTCGCCGAACCGCGCAACGGGTTCGAAGTCTTCGGCCATGAAGAAGGTGATCGGGACGCGGTAGCCGGCGTTGATCGGCAGCGCCATCTGCAGGTGCGGGTGCTCGTTGCGGTTCAAGAATCGCAGGTGAATCAGCGGGTTCGCCTCGGCGATGCGCTGCATCGCGGTTCCCTGGAGGGCACAGTCGCCGCACCATGTGCCTGTGATGCACAGGACTTTCATGTCGCGCGTGAAGCCCGCGATGAGGGCGCGCTGGTCGTCCGTGAGATCGAGCTGGGCGTAGCGCGTCCGCCACTGGGCATCGTGACCTTCGGTCGCCCCACTGGCGACGAAGGATTCATAGGACACACCCTGTTCGAACGCGGCTCGGAGGACATCGGTGGGAAACATGCGTGGTGGCTCCGGATGGGTGGGTCAGTCGTTGTGCTTCT
This sequence comes from uncultured Phycisphaeraceae bacterium, assembly GCA_964543335.1. Classification (GTDB taxonomy): domain Bacteria; phylum Planctomycetota; class Phycisphaerae; order Phycisphaerales; family UBA1924; genus JANSXG01. The sequence continues at coordinate 14,133 of CAZIXS010000017.1, forward strand.
GGCGCAGTCGGGTCGAGAGGCGCAGCAGCAGATGGACGCGCTCGACCTCGTCGAGCCAGTCCTGCAGCGTGCCGGCGAGTTCATCATCGGGGACCGGCGCTCCAGGGACGGCGCACGCGGCACCGAGCTGCTTGGCGGCGATGGCGCGGTAGCGAGTGAGCGAGCGATCGCCGAGCAGCGAGACGAATTCGAAGTCCTCGGCCATGAAGATCACGACCGGCACCCTCATACCGCCGCAGATCTGGATCTGCTCGGCGAGATCGCTGTGCTTGTCTCGATCAACGATGCGCAGGTCGACTGTGCCGCTGGAGGCCTCGGCGATCTTCTGGAGCAGCGGGATCTGCTGGACGCAGTCGCCGCACCATACGCCCGAGGAGACGAGGATCTTCATCTCTCGGGTGAACCCGGCGATGAGTCTCTGCTGGTCTTCGCTGAGGCGGGTCTGGTCGTAGATCTTCTGCCAGCCCTGCTGCTGGGCCTCGTTGCCGGTGGCGACATAGGCGTCGTAGGGGCTCGCGGCTTCGAATTTGGACTTGAGGTACGAAGCGTTCAGTGGTGTCGATGTGACGGTGGTCATCGCGGCTCCGGTCTGTGGGGGTTCGTCGGGTGTGTGTTCAGTAGCGTTCGGAATCATCCGCTGGCGAGCCGCCCCATTCGCCGGATGTGCGGCCGTTGATGGTGGTGCCGTTCTGGATGCCGTCGGTCACGCCCTCGATGAAGTCGTGGGGGAAGTTCAGCTTTGGCTTGCTGAGTTCGTCGAGTTGGCTGATCTGTTCCGGGGTGAGTGTGACTTCGAGCGAGGCAAGGTTCGCATCGAGCTGCTCGGTGTTCTTCGCGCCGATGATCGTGGAGGTCACGCCGCAGCGCTGGCGGACCCAGGCGAGGGCAATCTGCGCGGGTGTAGCGGGTTTGTCCTGTGCGTTGTGCTTCTTGGCGATCTCTTTGAGCTTGTCGACGATGTCGAAGGTGGTATCGGTGAGGTAGCGTGAATCGGGCTTGTAGCGTCCGCCTCCGGTGTCGCCGTCGCGGGTGTATTTGCCGGTGAGGATGCCGCCCTTGAGCGGCGACCACGGCGTGACGCCGAGGCCGAGTTCATTGGCCATCGGGAGCAGTTCGCCCTCGACCGTGCGCTCGACGAGCGAGTACTCGATCTGCAGCGCGATCAGCGGCGCCCAGCCCCGGAAGTGCGCGATCATCTGGGCTTGGGCGACCTTCCAGGCTGGGGTGTCGCTGAAGCCGATGTAGAGCACCTTGCCGGAGGAGACGAGGTCATCGAGGCCGCGCATGGTCTCTTCGATGGGGGTGTGGCGGTCCCAAAAGTGCAGCCAGAGCAGGTCGATGTAATCGGTCTGGAGGCGACGGAGCGACTGGTTGACCGACTCCATCATGGCCTTGCGGTGCGAGCCGCCGCCGTTGGGGTCGTTGCGGTACATGTTGCCGAGCCACTTGGTGGCGAGGACCGTGCGGTCGCGGGCAGGGAATTTGCCGCCGCCCTTCTTCTTGAAGTAATCGCCGAGGATCTGCTCTGAGGCGCCCTTGTTGTAGATGTTTGCGGTGTCGATGAAGTTGCCGCCGGCGTCGAGATAGTGATCGATCAGCTTGTATGACGCCTCGGCATCGACCCCGAAGCCCCACTCGGTGCCAAAGGTCATCGCGCCCATGCACAGGGGGCTGACGCGCAGGCCGGAGCGGCCGAGGGTGACATAGTCGGTCAGATTGGGCATGGGTCGTTCTCCTCGGGTAGGGGTGGTCGAGGCCAACGATAGGCCATGTTGGCGTTGGTTGGCTTTAGCCGTCGCGGGTTTCAGCCACGAACTTTCGCAGCGTCTCGAACGCATCGAGCGGGCTCATCCGATCGAGGTCGAGCTTCTTGATCTCCTCGATGACCGGGTGCGGGACGAACTCGGTGAAAAGGCCGAATTGGCCGGAGGGGTCGGTGCGCTGCGTTCGGGTTGCGGGCTTGCCCGAGTCCGCCGCGGCACCGGCTTTGTCGCCGATCGAATCGTGGCTCACGCTCAGCGAGGCCAGGAGATCCGTCGCACGCTCTATCACCGCGCCGGGAAGCCCAGCCAGTCGCCCGACGTGCACACCGAACGACCGATTGGTCGCGCCGGGCAGGATGCGGTGCAGGAAGACGATCTCGTCGCCCCACTCGCGCACCGAGACATGGAAGTTGGCGACCCGCCCCGGCAGACGCTCGGCGAGGTCGGTCAATTCGTGGTAGTGCGTGGCAAACAGGGTGCGGGGCGGGGTTTCGCCCGAGGCGAGGTACTCGGTGATCGCCCACGCGAGCGAGAGGCCGTCGAGCGTGGAGGTGCCACGCCCGATCTCGTCGAGGATGATCAGCGAGCGGGGCGTCGCGTTGTTGAGGATGTTGGCGGTCTCGGTCATCTCGACCATGAAGGTGGACTGGCCCCGGTGCAGGGCGTCGTCGGCGCCGATGCGTGTGAAGATCCGGTCGGTCAGGCCGATGGTCGCGGCCTGGGCGGGCACGAAGCTGCCGGTGTGGGCGAGGAGCGTGATCAGCGCGACCTGGCGAATGTAGGTGCTCTTGCCGGCCATGTTCGGACCGGTGATCAGCGCCAGCAGCGGATCAGACTCGCTCGCATCGCGGCGTCCGAGTGATGTGTCGTTGGGGACGAAGCCGTCGCCGGCGATCTCATCGAGCACCGGATGACGCCCTTGGACGATGTGCAGCGTCGATTCATCGGTGATGGTGGGGCGGACCCACGATCGCGCCGCGGCACGGTCGGCGAAGCACAGCAGCACATCGAGCTCCGCAACGACGCCCGCGAACACACCGATCTCCTGCGCCAAAGCGATGACCCGGTCGCAGATCTCGTGGAAAAGGTCGAGCTCGCGCGCGACCGCTTTCTCGCCCGCTCCGAGCACCTCATCCTCGAAATGCTTAAGCTCGGGCGTGATGTACCGCTCGGCGTTCTTGAGCGTCTGCTTGCGCGTGAAGATGTCCGGGGCTCGCTTGGCCTGCCCGGCGGGCAGCTCGATGTAGTAGCCGAAGACTCGGTTGTAGCCGACCTTCAGCGAGGGCAACTCGTGCTCGTCGATTAGTTTCTTCTGGTACTCGGCGAGGAAGGAATTGGCCTTGGCTCGGACGGTGCGGGCGCGGTCGAGGACCTCGTCGACGCCATCGCGGAACAGCCCGCCATCGCGCAGGTGAGCCGGCGGGTCATCGACGCAGCGCTCGGCAATGTCGGAGGCGATCGGTTCGAGCTTCTCGCGCAGGGTTTCGATCTCGCGCAGCGCAGCCGAGAAGGCATCCGCGCCCTGCAGCGAGGCCGTCAACGGCTCGATCCGCCCGAGCGACCGCCCGAGCGCGACCAGATCGCGGGGCGTGGCGCGACTCAGGCCTACCCGCGCGGCGATGCGGGCGATGTCCTGCAACCCGGACAGCGACTCGCGCAGCTCGCCGGCGACGGCCCGGTCTTCCATCAGCGTGGACACGCAGCGCTGGCGGGCCTCGATCTTGGCGCGGTCGCACAGGGGCGAGCACAGCCACTCGCGCAGCAGGCGCTTGCCCATCGCGGTGCGTGGACCGGTCCTGCCGAGGAACACGCCGAGCAGTGAGCCATCGACCTTGCCGCCTCGTACGGTGGCCTCGATCTCCAGCGAGCGGAGGGATGCCGCGTCGATGCGCAGGTGGTCCGTGCGCTGCTCGCGGATGGGCGCGCTGAGGTGCGCGAGCGACTTGCGCTGCATCGCGATCGCGGTCGGGGTCGCGCCGGCTGGGATTGTGCCGGGTGAGTCGTCGTCGGACAGCGCCTGCGTCTCGCGCAGGTAGCGGATGATCGCGCCGATCGCGCCGATGGCCTCATCGTCGTCGGCGAGGCCGAAGCCGCCGAGCGAGGCGACTTGGTAATGACTGTGGATCGCTTCGAGAGCTTCTTCGGTGCGGTAGTGCCATCCCGGGCGGGGTGTGGCCGGAACGCCCAACGCGTCGATGAGCCGCTTGGCGCGATCGGGGATCTCGCCGTCGGCTGTCGAGGCGACGAGCAGTTCGCTCACCCCTCGCAGCGCGAGCTCATCGTGCGCGTCGCGCACCGCGCAGCCGCTGACGACGAAGCGCCCGGTGGAGAGTTCGACGGTCGCGATGGCGACGCGGTCATCGGGGTTGTGCCCTGCTCCAAGGAACGCGATGCAGGCGAGGTGGTTGGCGCGGCTGCCGTCGAGGTGCTCATCGTCCACCAGAGTGCCGGGGGTGAGCACGCGCGTGACCGCCCGCTCGACCACGCCCTTGGCCTCGCGCGGATCCTGGATCTGATCGCAGATGGCGACCCGATACCCCTGCTCGATCATGCGGCGGAGGTAGGACTCGACGGAGTGGTGGGGCACTCCGGCCATCGGCTGGCCCGGCGATCGCTCGGTGAGGGTGATGCCCAAGGCTTTGGAGCAGGTGACAGCGTCCTCGCCGAACATCTCGTAGAAATCACCCATGCGAAAGAAGAGGATGCAGTCAGGGTAGCGCTGCTTGAACGCCTCGAACTGGCGCATCGCGGGGGTGAGTTTCTTGCCTTGTTCAGCGGTCTTGGGCATGGGAGAGCCGAGTGTACCGCCGGGAGCGGGCGGGATGCAGGGTCCAAAACGACCGACGGCCCGGCGAAAAGCCGAGCCGCGTGGGTCAGTGGAGCGGATGAGGGTCGAACTCACAACCTCCTCGATGCGACCGAGGCGCTCTCCCACTTGAGCTACCGCCCCAGATGCCCGGAAATCCGGGATTTGGGCGTGCATTGTAGCAATCGGAGAGGGGGCGTGGCAATTGTGGTGAAAATCGGGCCGAACTATTGAGAATCGGATATCATGTGCAGCTCTCCCCTTGATGGTTGTCCAAAGGAGATCGCCTTGCGACGCTTCGGTTTGCTCATTTCGATGCTGGTGCTGTCTGTGATCGCGCTCGCTGGTTTCGGATGCGGCGATGAGTCCTCCAGGTCTCGCCCCGAGGGGCCGACCCGCATCGTCGTGACCTTGCCGCCTCTGGCCTGGGCGGTTCGCAATCTCGCCCCCGAGGGTTCGGAGGTCACGGTGCTGCTCCAGGAAGGACAGTCCGGGCACGGCGTGACGCTGACGGCGGCCGACACCACCCGACTTCGCGAGGCCGACCATGTGTTCCTCGTGGGCTGGGGCCTCGAAGGCAGTGTGGAACGGGTGATGCATCAGAAAGCCGACTGGCAGCAGGTTCATCGCCTGTCTGAGGTGGTCGAAGCCAGTGAACTCGAGATCGTGACTACGGACACGCCCTGCGAAGATCCGTCCCACGCCCATCACCACCATTCCCACTCGATGACGGACCCGCACGCCTGGCTGGACCCGGTCGTCATGCAGGAGTGGGTCCGGGCGGTCGGTCGCACGCTCGGCGCGAGCGAAGAGAAGATCGCGGCGCTGGTGGCGGAGTGCCAGACGATCGACGCCGAGTACGGGACTGCGATTTCGCAGCTTGCAAGCCGCGACATTCTCACGCACCACAACGCCTACGGGTGGCTCGCCCAGCGATACGGGCTGCATGTCGCGGCGGTGCTCCGCCCCAACGAGCTGCTGGAAACCACGCCCGGAGAACTCAACAGTGCGGTCGAGGCGGTTCGGTCTTTGGGCCTGAACGCCGTGTTCATCGAGCCCCAGTTCTCTGGGCGGGCGGCGGAGCGTCTGCGTGAGCTGACGGGAGTACGCCTGCTGATGCTGGACCCGCTCGGGACCGGCGACTGGCCCGGGATGATGCGCACGAATCTTGCGGCGCTCGTGGACGGGCTCTCGGGCACCGGCGAGGTACCATCCGCGTTGTGACCCGCGTTGACCAGAAAGACCAGGCCGAGCCTGCCATCGTGTTCGAGGGCATCGGCTTTTCCTATCCGGGCCACAGCCCGGCACTCGAGAATATCTCGCTGCGCGTGCAGGCCGGTGAGCGTCTGGCGATCATCGGGCCCAACGGCGGCGGGAAGTCCACACTGCTCAAGCTGCTGATGGGGGAGTTGACTCCCCGATCGGGCACGATCCGCGTATACGGGCTGTCGGCCGAAGATGCGCGATCGAGACGGCTCATCGGCTATGTACCCCAGCGCAGCGCCGCCGAGCGCGGGTTCCCGGTCAGTGTGCGTCAGGCGGTCACCATGGCCGCGACGGTCGGCTTGGCTCCGTTCCGACGCACGCCGCGAGCGGTTCGCGATACGGTCTCGACTTGTCTGGATCAGGTGGGGCTGGTCGATCTCGCCGAACGCCCGGTGGGCGAACTCAGCGGCGGGCAGTTCCAGCGCATGCTCCTGGCCCGGGCTCTCGCGGTCGAGCCGAAGATCCTGGTGCTGGATGAGCCGACCGTGGGTGTGGATGCCGCGGGCCAGGAGCAACTCGCCGAGGTACTCGACCGGCTGCACCGCGAGACGAATCTGACGATGCTGATCGTCAGCCACGATGTCCGGGCGATCGCCGGCTCGTCTCGCGGCGGCAAGGGTGCCCGCCCGTTCTGCGATCGCGTCGCGTGTTTGCGTCGCACGCTGCATTTCCACGATTCGCCCCAGGGCATCACGCCCCAGGTGCTGGCGCATGTGTTCGAGCACGACCTGTCGGCGGTGTTCGGCGAGGTGCATGTCGAGGCGCACGCCGCGGCGGACTGCGAGGATCCGGCCCACGCACACACGCACCATCACGATCACCACGGCGCGTGCAGCGATGACCACTCGAGCGATGCCGCCGGGGGTGAACGGTGAACACGATCGATTACCTGTTCGGTTCAGGAGCGACCATGCGCCCTGCGGCCCTCGCGGCGGTCGGCGTGGCTCTGCTGTGCGGGCTGCTGTCGCCACTGGTGGTGCTCAAGCGGATGGCCTTCATCGGGCAGGGCGTTTCCCACGCGGCTTTTGGCGGGATCGGCATCGCGGCGGTGCTGGGGCTGTTCTCTGGCGGCGCGATGGGCAGCGGAACCCCGTTGGGCGCACTGGCGGTCATCGCGGCGTTCTGCGTGGGATCGGCACTGCTCATCGGGTCGCTGAGCAAGCGGAGCGGCGTGAGCGAGGACACGGCGATCGGGGTGCTGCTGGTCGCCTCCATGGCGCTCGGATTCCTGCTGCTGCAGGTGCACCGGTCGAGGCCGGGTGCGGAGGCCATCAGCGTGGAGAATGTGCTGTTCGGCGATGTGGCGACCACCGGCCCGACGCAGGCCTGGCTGGCGTGGATCGTGCTCGGCGTGAGTGCCGCGGCGATGCTCCTGATGCGTCGATCGCTCCTGTTCTGGGCCTTCGATGAGCCCATGGCCGAGACGCTGGGTATCCGTGTGCCGTTGGTCCGTTCGCTGCTGATGATCCTCTTGGCGATCGCCATCGTGGTGACGATGCAGCTCGCCGGGGTGATCCTCGCGACCGCGATGCTGGTCCTGCCGGGGGCGGCGGCGCTGCAGTTCTCGAAGCGCCTGGGCACGGTCATGGTGCTTTCGCTTGGGTTGAGCCTGCTCGGGGTGGTCGCGGGATTGGTGATCAGCTTCGAGACCGACTGGCAGCCGGGCCCGAACATCGCGATGGTCTACGTTGGCCTGTTCGGGCTGGCGAGGGGCTGGTCGCTGGCGCGAAGGTGAGTACGATGCCGATTCGCGCTGCGATTCGAACTCCAACGCCGATCGGTCGATAGTAGAACGACCGCGTGACGGTTCAGTCCGTTGCGTCCGATATGTCCTGTTCCTCATCGAGAGTCATCGTGTCTGAATCCTCCGGCCGCAGCACCGCGGGACATCTTCTGGGCATCGTCGCGTCCGGGTGGGCCAAGCTGGCGATCACCTTCGTCGTGGGTCTGGTCATCACGGCGATGATGATCCGCGAGTTCGGGATGATCCGCTTCGGCATGTTCGGCCTGATCGTGACCCTCACGGATCTGACGGTGTACTCGCTGGTGCAGGCGGTCTCCCGCTCGATGATCCGCGAGTTCACCACGGCGCGGGTGCGCGGGGATGACCAGCGATTGCGCCAGATCTTTTCCTGCGGCGTCGTGATCTCGCTCACCCTGTTCGCGATCATCGCGCTCGCGGGCATCCCGGTGCAGGAGCTGGGCGTCCTGGTCCTGAGTTACGCGCCGGATCTCCACGCCGACCTTCGGGCCTGCATCCTGGCGACCTGCGTGCTTGCGGGTCTGTATGTCGCGGTCACGCCCTGGCAGGCGCTGATCATCAGCGACAAGAAGATCCCGCAGCTCAACTTCTTCCAGCTGATGCATCGAGTGTTCGATCTGGTCGCGATCGGCATCGTGGTGGTGGTGGGGCCTGCCGAGGGCTTCATCGCGTTCGTGTGGCTCCGGGCAGGGCTTCGAGCAACTTCGCTGCTGCTCATGTCCTGGTACGGGCGCTCGACTGCGACCGCGGCTCGCGTCGATCTGAAGACCGTGGACCGGGCTACAGCCCTGGAGATGTTCCGCACCGGGCGATCGGCGATGAGCGTCCCGATCTCCCAACTCGCGTTCTACGAACTCGATCAGTTGCTGCTGAACCTGTTCGTCGGCCCGATCTACAACAGTATCTACACCGTCAGCAACCAGATCCGTGGTTACGCCCGCATGGCCGGTGCCTCGATCATTCAGGGAACCGACGCGCTGGCCTCGGACCTTCAGGAGCGCGGTCGGCTGGATTCCGTGCGGAATGTGCTCGACGCAAGCGTACGATTCCCGCTGGTGATCACCGGCTGCGGAGCGATCCTTCTCGGTGTCTTCGCCGAGCCGGCGATCACCGTCTGGCTGTTTGACTCGATCGCCGAGGGGGCAACCGAGAGCGCGAAATCCACAGCGGAACTCATCCACACCGCCGCGATGTTCGCCACCGCCATGCTGATCGGCACCGTCATCGCCGAGCCCCACTACACCGCCGCCGGTGTGCTCTATGGCATGGGCCACCTCAAGAGGTACAGCCCGGTGCTCATCGCCTCCGCGATCGCCAAAGTCGTGCTCGGTGTACTCGTGCTCTCGCAGGGCTTCGATCCGATCTCCGTGATTGTGGTGACCGTGATCCTCCAGTTCCTCGTTTACGGCCTGTATTTCCCCTGGCTCATCGCGGATGTTTCGGACCGCAGCATGTGGCAGATGCTCACCACGGTTTACGCCCGCCCGGTGTTGTCGCTGGTCATCTTCGCGGCGATCGCACTGGGTGTGCGCTCCGTGGTCGAGATCGAGTCGTTCCCGATGCTGGCGGTCGTGCTCGCCGGAACCGGTTCGCTCTACATGCCCCTTGGCTACTTCATCGCGCTGCGCCCTCAGGAACGCCGTCGCATCGTCGGAATGATCAGCGGGCGGCTCCGCCGGCGTCGCACACCCAAGGCCGATCAATCCTTGCCGACGACTCCTGATCCCTTGGCCGATGGAAACGAGATCTGAAGCACGACGCCGAGGTGGTCGCTGCCGGGGATCTCGACGGTCTGCCAGTTCGTGATCAGCACCCCATCCGACACGAACGCACCATCAATCGAAGATCGAGCGAACCACGGCAGATTCGACGGGAAGGTGCCGTCCCACACCCCAAGCGGTTTGGCACGATTCAAGCCGAGGGTGTCGTGCACATGGTTCGTGCGGGCGTTCGTCGGCGTGCAATTGAGATCGCCGACAAGCACCGTCTGGATGCCACCCTCACCCACCGCGCTGCCCTTGCGATCGAAATGGGTGGCCAGACGGTTGAAGGTCGCTTTGCCGTATCCCCAGGTCGTCTCGGTGCGAGGCGAGGGGGCGTGGACCGCCGCGAAGCGAAGCGGTGTGCCGTTGATGTCGAGGAATCCTGCGCGGAATCCCCAGTGGTTTTCGAGATCGGGGGTCGCCTCTGTTCCGAACCGGTCCGATCCGGGGTAGCGGCTGAGCACCATGATCTGACCATAGTTGCGTGATTCCAGGCCGAACCGGTGCGGGTATCGCTGCCTGATGGGCTCTGAGTCGGTCAGGGCCTTCATGAGGAACCAACTGGACTCGACCATGACGACGATGTCGGCATCGGACTCGGCGATGAGCGCAAGGATGGGTTCGGTCGAGCGATTGTGCGAGTGCACATTCATGGTCAATATCCGCAAAGCGTGATGACCTTCACGCGCGGTTGCTTCGGTCGTGCGATCAGCACGCGGGGCGCGGAGCATCCATGATCCCGAAGTAGTCGCGGCAATCAGAAAGAGTGCGGCCCAGATCCACCGCTGGAATGCTGCCTGCCACAACCCGAGCACGAGCGCCGCCAAGGTGACCTGCGCCAGCAGGCTGGCGATCAGATCGAACCGCCAATCCCGGCTCACCAGCGCGGGCGACAGTGCCGCGAGCATGAGCACCGCGAGCAGGGCGCTGCGCGCGCTCAGGGCTCCGATTTTCCACATCAGCGTGAAAGACCTGAGGCGGGAGCGGCTTCGAGATGGCGGAGGGGTGCGGGCCATGACCAGTAGAAACGACCATATCGGCCTGAAGTTCGAATCTGCGCCCGAAACGAAAAGCGGGGCGTTGCTGTTAAGCAGCGCCCCGCTGGAGGAGAGAGAGAGACATGTGGAGAACATCTAGGTTGATTCAAGATATCGTCAGGGATCTGGTTTCAAGTGGAAAAATAGGAAATGGAGACGAAACGACACCCCAGTAGGGGATTTTACAGTCGATTTTGCGCAGTTTCTGGCGTTGACCTACTGAATCTGGTAGGTGGATCGGTGAGAACCACTACTCGCTGCGTCCGATGCCGAGTTCTCTGATCGCCCCGAGCAGTTTCCCATGAATCTGCGGAGGCGCGCAAATGATGCCTTTGTTCATTTCCAAGTGCACCCCATGGGAAAATTCCAAGGGGTAACCAAAGATGTCGGTCACTTCAGCCCCCGATTCGTGGGCGATCAGTGCTCCCGCGGCGTGGTCCCAGATTTTTTCGATGTAGGCCCGGCGAGCCGGCAGACGGAGGTAGGCGTCGGCCTGTCCTCGGGCGACGACCGCGTATTTGGCCTGGCTGTCCAGCCGGACCGGCTCGCCGGTCGCGATGCCGTCCCGGGCGAGCAGTTCCAGCACACGGTCGGTGTCGTTGACGCTCGAATGTTCCTTCTCGACGGAAGCGCAGACCGAGACCCGGTCGAGCGGATCGTGGGTCAGCCGGCGCATGGTGTGCCCATCGGCGGACCAGGAATCGGCATCGCGGTCGCAATGGGTTTCCCACACGCCATCGCCCCGGATGGAGAGGTACAGGCTGCCGCGTGGGCACACGCGGGCGGGGTCATCGGATTGATCCATGGAGAGGTTCGGGCAACCCAAAGCCCCGATGACCGGGCTCTCGTGCTCGATCCAGGCAAGACTGATGGCGTACTGCTGACCCCGCAGGAATCCTTTCGTGCCGTCGATCGGATCGAGCGTCCAGAAGCTGCGGAGCTCGTCCCGCTTGGGCTCGGCGTTGCCCCGATCGATCGCGTCGAGCATCGCGTCCATCGTGGCATCAGGCCAGGCGATTCGAACCGCATCGAGGACAGCCTGGGCGAGCGCGGGCGAGCCCTGATCGATGCGGGCGCGAAGGTCGTCGGCGTCTTCCTCAGCCACCAGGTGAACCGGACCGAGCGATTCTTCGAGCAGATGGGCGATGACCGCCTGGGCCGCGTAATCCGCCACCGTGACTGGGCTGGCGTCGTCTTTGAGGGAACTGCGGACCTCGTTGCTGGCCGACTGGACCTGCCGGGCTACGGTCGCCGCCTCGATCACCGCGTGGCGGGCTGCGGTCAGCATCTTCGAGTAGTCGGTCATGGCTCAGGCCGTCGCTTCGATGTGCAGGATCCCGCGTTCGCGCAGGAACGCCAGGCACTGCTCCAGACACTCTTCAAGACTGTGCTCGCCCGGCTTGAGGTGCAGATCGGGGTTGGTCGGGGCCTCGTAGGGATCGTCGATACCCGTGAAGCCCTTGATCTCGCCCGCGCGGGCCTTCTTGTAGAGGCCTTTGGGATCACGCTGCTCGCAGATTTCGAGCGGGGTATCGGTGAAGACCTCGAAGAAGGGGATGCCCGCTTCGTCGTGAACCTTGCGAGCCCCGGCGCGATCAGCCGCGTACGGGCTGATGAAGCTGGCGAGCGTGATCTGTCCGGAATCGGAGAACAGCTTGCAGACTTCGCCGATGCGTCGGATGTTTTCCGCCCGGTCCTCAGCAGAGAAGCCCAGGTTCTTGTTGAGGCCCATGCGGATGTTGTCGCCGTCGAGCCGGTAGCAGGGGGTGCCGGCTTGGACGATGACCTGCTCAAGGGCGGAAGCGATCACGGATTTACCGGAGGCGGAAAGCCCGGTGAACCACATGGTGCAGCCGCGACAACTCAGGGCGTCCCAGCGCTCATCGCGGGTCAGATTGCCTTCGTGCCAGTGGAGGTTGGTGCCTTTGATGTCGGTCATAACTGCTCGCTTTGTTCGGTGGTGGGAGGCCGGGAACGGCTGGGGCTTCAAAAGACATCCGCCGACCGGCTCGCGATCGGCGGGGTATTTCGATCCAGAAAGGTAGGCCTCCCGCGACGGGGGTGCAAGCGTGGGGAGAAGACCGCAAAGGCCTATTTACTCGTGATCCGAGTACTCCTCATCTTCCTCGTACTCTTCATAGTCGTCGTAGTCTCGGGCCTCATCGGGAAAGCTCTGGGAGGACGGAGCCGCCTCGGGAAGGTGGGGAGCGGGCATCGGCGCGGCGATGGCGCTCAGTTGGTCGAGCACATGCTCGCGCCTTGGCTGCTGCGTGATCAGCGTCACTCGGGGGCTCTCACCGGGAACGATTTCGCCGCTCTGGTTCCGGGCTGAAGCGATCCAGGCCACCGCCTGCACCTGATCCAGACTCTCGAGCCACGCACGCACCGATGCTGCCGACTCCGCGTCGTCGATGCCACGCAGGCCAACCAGAGCCCGGACGCGGGCCTGCTGCTCGATCGCCTCGGTGCTGCCGTCGGGCAGTAGCAATGTGAGACCGGCATCGGCAAGCATCGACTCGACCCAGTCCGCCCGGGCCTCGGTCCGCACGGGCTCGCCGGAAGAGAGTTCGCGGACGATCAGCACACCCGCGTCGGTGGTTGCATCGGTCGGCAGACCCGTGACGAGTTGGCGGATCGCGGCCTCGGGACGATCAAACCAGAGGGAGCGGGAGAAAGCAGGGTGCTCTCCCTCGCCGATCCAGAGACCGCCCTCGCGCTCCACCAAGCGAACGGTCGCGGAGCGGTTCGGGTCGACGACGAAGAAAGTCGCCTGCGGCCACTCAGGAGAGATGAGCGGAGCCTCCACCTGCCCAATCAGCACCGGTCCCTTGACGGTTTGCGCCACATAGAGGGCGGCGGCTCCGATGCCGCCTAGCACCAGAAAAGCCGCCACGACGCCGATCATGGCGCCGCGGTTGGGGTTGGAGTTGAATCGCTGGTTGCGCGAGTTGCGCTTGTCGGCCACTCGCTTCTGCGCGGCACGCACGCGGGCCTGAGCCGCAGCCCGTTGTTCGGCGGCGCTCAGCGGCGAACGAGCCCGAGGCGGGACCGGCGTGTGCGCGGCGCGGTGCACCCGCGCTGCGGGAGCAGCCGGGGCGGGGGTGGCGGGCGGTGTCGGAGCAAAGGGCGCGTGCTCCACGCTGTACCGACCGGTCAGCCAGTCCTGCACTCGGAACCGGACCTTGGCCCGAGAGGGCTCGGGCGGAGCGGCCGGGATCGTCGAGGCCGCGGCCACACCCGGCGAAGCGAACGGGGCCGCGGGCGGGACGGACGGCGCGAAGGGCTCGGGCTCGGGTTCGGTGTGCAGCGAGACCGGAGAGGCACCGCCCATCGAAGGCAGATCCTTGGGCTTGAGCGCGAAGGGATCGTCAGCTTCGATGAGCACGCGCAGGTCCGCCAGCATCTCCTCGGCGTTGCTGTAGCGTTGGGTGAGTTCGGCCATGGAGCGCCGGATGATCCAGCGCAACGCTTCGGGGCAGCGCTTGCTGAGTTGGCTCAGTCCGCCGTGGGCCGGGAAGGAGTTTTCGATGGCCGAGAACAGGACGGCGCCCGCGCCGTAGATATCAAACTTCACACCGTCGACCTCGTGCACCTTCGCGCCACGCAAGGCCATACGGACCATCTCGGGATCGCGGAAGTACTCGGTGCCGTGCGTCGTCAGCGTCATCGCCGAGCGCAGGGGGGTGACGAGACCGAGGTCCACGATGGTGGCCCGGTCACCGTTGACGATGATGTTGTCGGGCTTGATGTCCTTGTGCCAGAGTCCGCCACGATGGTAGACGCTGAGCGTTTCGAGGAGTTCGGCGATGAGGGTCAGCGTGTAACGCATCCGCCGGGGGTCGAGCCCGCCCGCACCGCTCTCGGCGTGCAGACGCTGCGTCACGGTGCCCAGCGATTCGCCGGGTACATACGGCATCACATAGTAGAAACGCTCGGCGCTCAGTTCGTGCTCGAGCACCAGCCCGAGTTTCTTGGCGGCCTCCAGGGCGCGGCTCTCGCGCACGATCTGGGGCATGCTCGAGCCGTCCTTGAGCGAGAAGCTCTTGATGACGACCTGATCGACATCGGTGATGCCCCGGCGCTCGAACGAGGCGAGCTTGCGCTCGTCGGGTTCGGCGACGAACAGCTTGCCGCCCGATCCGCCGCCCTTGAGCGAGCCGACGATGGTGTAGCCGTCGAACTCGCCGGTCCGCTTGGAGGGCTTGTCGGAACCCGGAGCCGCGGCGACGGCGTTCGCCACGCGAACCTCGACGCCCTCGGTCAGGCCGTTGAGCAGCAGGAACTTCGCGGGGTGGCCGATGCAGATCCGGTAGAGGCAACGCGACGCCGTGGAGAGCTCGTCCCGGAACGCTCGCCCGAAGTGGTTGGCGTTGGACCAGCGTGCGATGACGACATTGACCAGCACCAGCAGCGACAGGGCGATCGCCGCGAAGATCGCGCCGACCATGCGGAACGAGTCGCTGATCATGCCGGTGATGAAACGGAAGATGTGGGAAATGACCCAGCCGATCGCCCGGAAGAAGCCCTTGAAGAACTTGATCGCAAAGAGGATCAGGAACACGCCCAGCACGGCGGCGAGAATACCGCCGAAGACGATGATCAGGATGCCAACGAGGTTCAGTGCCATCGAATACTCCTCCGTTCCGGCTCAGCCGAGCCGATCAACGGAACGCGGGGTCCTGCTCGCCGCGTCGATCCTCCATCTCCTGGCGGTAGATTTCAGCGATCGCTTCATCGAACAGCGCGTCCTCCGCATTGCTGGGATTCAGCACCAGCCCGTTTCGCTCTGCTTCGCCGATTTCGTCCTGAGTGAAGGAATAGGTGTAGATGACCTCACCCAAACGGGTGCGGAGCAATTCGCGCACCTTGGCCAGACGCCGGCTGACCGTCGGCTCGCTGACCCCGAGTGACTCGGCGACCTCCTTGCCGGACTGGCCATCGAGGCAGCGCATCTGGAAGACCGCAAAGTCCGAGAATTCGGCCTCGCGCTCAACGAGGCGGATGGCTTTGGTGACCTTGGCGCGGAACACCCGGGCTTCGTATTCGCCGTCCGGGCTGGTGCCGGAGGCCTCGCTCATCCAGGCCTCTTCCAGCGACATTCCCCGGTTGCCCTTGCCCCGCTTGAGGGCCATGCGCCGGTCCATCTCGTCACCAAGCGTGTGCTTGGCGATCGCCAGCAGCCAAGTGCTGAATCGGGCGCCCTTGGCCGGGTCGTAGCGGTCGATCGAGTCGGAAAGGGCCGCCAGGGTCTCCTGAGACAGGTCGCGGACGGTTTCCTTGCCGATCCGGCCCCGGCCCCATTTGGCGAGCTGGGCCTCCAGAACCGGGCCGAAGGTCTCCCAGAGCTCGTACCACGCGGCGGAGTCTCTGGCCCGCAGGCGAGCGACAAAACCGGTGGTGAGGTTGTTCAGCATGGGTGTTCTGCTCTCGATTCGACCGGAGGTAGAGGTTGGGTTCAGCATTCAGAATACGCCATTTCCGGGCTGTCGCCTGTCTTTTTCGTGATCCGATCGGACAGGCAAGCCCGCTCGGGAGGGTGGGAGGATGCCTTGTTGGGGGGTGGAGCGGGGGATTTCGAAATTTTTTGTGGTGGGCGCGAAATCCGTGGAGCCCGATGCGGAACAAGTGTCTGACGAGGGTCGAACGCGACCCATCAGCACGAACGAACGCACCGGGCCAATCGCCCGGAGACGCAGAGAGAAAGGATCCGAAATGGCCTGCTGCACCAAACCCCTGTTTCGCCTCGCTGTGATCGGCGGTCTTGCCGCGGGAGGCGTTTTCCTGATCTCGCAGACCCACCGGGGCCAGGCGATGTACTCCCAGGTGAAGAGCACCATCACCAACACCATTGACTCGGCGATCGATGATCCGGTCGCACTGCGGGCTCAGCTGCGCAGCCTCGAGCGTCAATACCCCGAGCGGATCGCCAAGGTTCGGGGCGAACTCGCCCAGCTCACCGAGCAATCTGATCGCGTCGAACGCGACCGGGCCGTGGCGCTGAAGGTCATCGAGATGGCTTCGGCCGATCTCGACACCATCACCGACCGCCTCGAGCAGGCACGGGCCGTTCGCGCCGAGTCGCCGAGCGCCGTGATCCGTGTCCGCTTCGAAGACCGCACGATGTCGCTCGAGGAGAGTTACAACCGAGCCACCCAGATCCGCAACACGATCAGCGCGTACACCACCCGCGCCTCGGAAGCCGATCGGTCGCTCCAGGTTCTCTCCCAGCAGTCGCAGCGTCTGACCGACCTGCTCAACGAGCTCGAGAAGGAGCACACCTCCTTCCAGGCCCAACTCGCCCAGCTCGATGGCCAGATCGAGGTCATCGCCCGCAACGAGAAGCTCATCGAGATGGTCGAACAGCGTGAGAAGGCGATCCGTAACCTCGACCGCTTCGAGACCGTCAGCCTCGATCAGGTCACCGGACGCATGGCGAAGATCCAGGCCGAGCAGGAAGCCCGCCTGACCAGCCTCCTCTCGGGTGCCGAGCAGCGCAGCTACGAAGACCTCGCCGAGCAGGAGCTCAGCCGCGAGCACTCGGCCCGGGAACTCTTCGAGCACACGATGAACAAGTCGCTGCCTCTGCCGGCCAAGACCATCGAAATCGGTGAAGACGGCGAAGTCGAGCACGACCCCGCCCGCCGCGGGCCGGTCGCCTCCCGCGACCGCGTGATCATCGACTGATCGACACACTCCACTTCTCAGACCCACGCCCAGGCGTCGGACCTTCTTGGTCCGTCGCCTGTTTTCATTGTTCCGGAGGTGTGGCATGCTCAAACTCGTTTGAGCATGGATTCACCGAGGGGCACATGCTCAAGCAAAGCTTAAGCATGCCACACACACTCCGCGATGGTCAGTTCAAAGCGGCCCCGCGCTGCTCGATCAGCCGGCGTAGCGCATCGAGACGAAGCCTGTGCTGATCGCGATCCGGCTCGATCTCCGTCAGCGCGAGGATGTGACGCTCGGCTTCGGAGAGTTGCCCGGCCTGAATGGCCGCTGCTGCGGCGATCTCGCGGTTGGTCGCGTCGAACGGCGCGACCCGCGTGGCGCGGGTGGCGAACTCGAAAGCCCGCTCCCGGTTTCCCTGCGCGGTGTGCAGCCGGGCGAGGCGGGAGGCGTACGCCGCGGAATAGTTCTCGCGTGCGTCGAGAAACTCAAGGTGCGGGATGGCTCGCTCCGGCTCGTCGGAGGCAAGGTAGAGCCGGGCGAGGTTCTGGTGCGGCATCGGATCGACCGGGCGTGCCGCGGCGTAGCGCTCGAGCAGTTCGATGTGCCGCTCGTCGACCACACCGCCGTTGATTGTGATCTGCTCCTGCAGGTACAGCTCCAGGAGATCCGGGTGGTCGGGGTGCTCGAGCATCCAGTATTCCACCAGAGCAGGAGAGATGCGGATGAGGCGCGGTGAGAACTCCGGATTCGCCGCACCACCGACATACCGCAGCGCGCTGGCCGCGGCGAAGTCCTTGAGCGACTGCGTGATCCCTTGCGCCAGTTCGAGGTCCTGCATCGATTCGGCGATCCGCAGCTCGCGCAGGCTCGGCTCGGCGACCATGCCCCATGACACCGCGTCGCGGTACGCCCACTCCTGGAATTTCTCGAAGAACGCCTGCTGGCTGATCCCCAGCACCCGGGTCATGGCCGAGTCCTCGCGCTCGCCGGCGGCATACGCCTCCATAAGCTGCAGCGGTGCGCTGGCTCCCCACTCGCCGGCGATGAATTCGTACATCCAGTGGCCCTGTGCGTACGCCTGAGGGCGCGAGTCCATCCGCGTGAACGCGAGGTTGATCTCGCGCATATCGAACAGCGTGCCGTTGATCAGGGCCTGCGTCAGCAGTTGCGCCCGAGAGAAGTCGCGTGGCGCGTTCTCGCTGTAGACCGCCGCGGCTTCGGTGAACCAGTGGGGGATGCGGTTCTTGGTTTTGCTCAGGGTGATCGTGTGGGCGTACTCGTGCCGAAACACGCGCAGCCAGTCGTACTCACCCATGTTCCGCTTGCCCACGCGCGGCACTTCCATCGCGATCAGCGGTCCGGTCGCCGCGGCGACCGTGTGGATGCCCGGCATACCCACGATCCGCACCGCGAACCACTGGTTGTCCGGGGCGAGCTCGAGCACCGCCTTGAAGTCGGGTTGGTGGTCGTAGATCGAGACCAGATCGGCGTGGACCGCCTCGATCGGCTCGATCATCTCCCGGGCGAGCACACCGTCGAGACCGGGCTTGTACCGGACAAGGAAGTGATCGCTCTCGATGGTGTTCCAGGACCGCAGGTCGGTCAAGAGCTTCAGACTGTTCGCCACACGCACATGGAACGGGTCGAGCTCCTGCGCGCGGCTCAACGCGTCGAACGCCTCGTCGTCCTTGGCGGCCTGCACCAGCAGCAGACCGAGCTCCGCGTGCCCGCGCGGGTCGTTCGGCTGCATGACGATGGCCCGACGGAGGTACTCGGCGGCTTCGTCGTACTGACGGCGCTCCGAAAGTGCCTCACCGACGCGAAGCAGCGCGAGGGGGGAGCCG